>CAXNGA010000100.1:0-6548 GCA_964201375.1 Kaistiaceae bacterium | reverse complement strand
GTCACGCGCCGAGCATTCCATCAGTCGGGTGCGCACGAGCGCGGGGTCACGGACGATCGGCGACAGAGCGTCCGCGATCGCCGAGGCGATCCCCGTGTTGCCGGCCGCAACCATCGGCGTGAACTCGCTGAGCCAGATGTCGCTCGGAGTTGCCATGTTGACGAGCAGGAGCCGTGCCCCGAGAAACCCGCCGACGATGGCGATGCCGAGCGACAGCACCATGAACGCGCGCCGTCCGCCCAGTGCCTCTGTCATCTGCTGCTCGGCCATTGCCGCAGCATGCCCATCGCACCATGCGGCCACAAGGGCCGCCCTGCTCAAGGCACGGGAAAGCCGATGAGGGAGTCGTAACCGGACCAGCACGTCGCGGGCAGGCGGGGCAATCCCCCACGGCAGTTTGGGGACGAGCTGCCGGGGGGGGCCCGCCGGGCCTTGAGGTGGCGCTGCTTCAATGAGAATTCAGCGTCGGTCGCCGGGCCCGGCCTGCCGGACGACACGGTAAGGCTCCTAGCCCGACGTGGAGGAGTCGGGTGCGGTCGGGTCGTCGATGAGCCCCTGGGCGTAGAGGACGTTCTGGCAGAACGCAGCGGTACCCCAGCCGTAGTAGGATGGCCAGTGGACCACCACATCGCAACGCGCGTTCAGGTCGGCGACATTGGTCGCTCCGAGCGCTGCGATAGAGCCCTCATTGATCACGAAGGTACGCGGGTCGATCGGAAGCGCGCCAAGCGGATCGGCCCGGGCGACCGTGTCGCGGTTGTAGGAGGTCTGGGCGAAGGCGCCTCCGCCGGCGACGGTGAGGAGAAGCGCGCCGACAAGGGTCTTGGAAGAGATGTTCATGGGAGGAACTCCGGGAGGGTGGGTTGGTCTGCCCCCCGGTACTAGTCGGCAGTTGTCGCACGAGTTTCCCGACGAAGGGCCGTTGTGTATCGAACCTGCCCGCGCCCCGGAGCGCGATACAGACAGCGACACAAGGTGCAGCGTGGGATGAGCCGACCAGCGATTCGTGGCCGCACGCTGTCCGATGCTGCAGCGGGCGGCGACCCGCCGCGCAGCCCTCACTCGGCCGCGATCGCTCTGGTCGGAACGGCCGGTCTTGCCGCAGGTGCGCCCGCCTTGCCGGGCGCAGTGTCCCCATAGATCCGCCAGCGCCGGGGCCGGAAGCTGATCTCCGTTCCGATGGCCGGAGCAATCTCTGCCGGCACCTCGATCTCGACCCGGTGCGCGCCCTTGCCTGCCGCCAGCTCGACCCGCCGGCCGCCGCCGTTGCGGCGTACCATCGTCACGGTGCCGGACAACGTGCCGGTCCCCGCCTCCGCGATGTCGATGTCGTGCGGACGCATGAACAGCCGGCTCGGGCCCGACTCGCAATCCTGCGCCGGGACAGCGACGCGCTGGTCCTCGAACCAGGCCTCGCCGTCGCGGACGACGATGGGAAGCGAGCTCGATTCTCCGATGAACGAGAAGACGAAGGGTGAGGCCGGCGCGTCGTAGATGTCGTCCGCCCCGCCGACCTGCTCGATACGACCCTGGCTCATGACCACGACACGGTCGGCGAGTTCCAGCGCCTCTTCCTGGTCGTGGGTCACGAACACTGTGGTGTGGCCGGTCTTGTCGTGCAGCTCGCGGAGCCAGCGGCGAAGGTCGCGGCGCACCTGCGCGTCGAGCGCGCCGAACGGTTCGTCGAGGAGCAGCACCTTCGGCTCGATCGCAAGCGCCCGCGCGAGCGCCACGCGCTGGCGCTGGCCGCCGGAGAGCTGCCGCGGCAGCCGCTTCTCGAGGCCCGGCAACTGCACGAGGTCGAGGAGCTCCGAGGCCCGGCGCCGGATCTCCTTCTTGCTTGGGCGCGTGGCGCGGGGACGGACGCGGAGCCCGAAGCCGATATTGTCGGCGATCGTCAGGTGCTTGAAGAGCGCGTAGTGCTGGAACACGAAGCCGACGTTCCGCTCCTGGATCGTCCGGGCGGACGCGTCCTCGTCGCCGAAATAGATCCGGCCGTCCGTCGTGTGCTCGAGGCCCGCGATCAGGCGGAGGAGCGTCGTCTTCCCCGAGCCCGACGGCCCGAGCAGCGCGATCAGTTCGCCCGACCGGATATCGAGCGACACGTCGTGGAGTGCCGGGAACCGGCCGAATTCCTTGCGGACGTTGGCGATGCGGATTTCCATCGTTCCGTCTCCTTAGTGGGCCTGGCCGGCCGAGCTGAGGCGGTCGGCATACCGCCACTCGAGGAAGGTCTTGAGGGCGAGCGTGACGAGGGCGAGCAGCGCCAGAAGCGAGGCGAGCGAGAACGCCGCCACCTCTGCCGTGCGCGAGAACTCCTTCGACGCCACCTCGATCTGGAGCGGCATCGTGTTGGTGAAGCCCTGGATGCGGCCCGACAGCACCGACACGGCGCCGAACTCGCCCATCGCGCGGGCGTTGCAGAGGAGGACGCCGTAGAGGAGCGCCCACTTCACGTTAGGCAGCGTGACGAAAAGGAACGTCTTGAACCCCGACGCGCCGAGCGACAGCGCCGCCTCTTCATCGCCCGTCCCCTGCTCCTGCATCAGGGGGATCAGTTCGCGCGCGATGAAGGGGAAGGTGACGAAGATCGTCGCCAGAACGATGCCGGGCACCGCGAAGATGATCTGGATGTCGTTCGCGGCCAGCCACGGGCCGAAATAGCCCTGCGCGCCGAAGAGGAGCACGTAGACGAGCCCCGCGATGACCGGCGACACCGAGAACGGCAGGTCGATCAGCGTGATGAGGAACGCCTTCCCCTTGAACTCGTACTTCGCGATCGCCCACGCCGCGGCAATGCCGAAGACGAGGTTCGCCGGCACCGCGATCGCCGTGACGAGCAGGGTGAGCCTGATCGCCGACTGGGCGTAGGGCTCCGACAGCTGATCGAAATACTCGCCGAAACCGAGCTTGAAGGCCTGCACGAACACGAACACGAGCGGCAGGAGAAGGAAGACCGCAACGAAGGCGAGCCCCACTGAAATGAGGAGCGCGCGCACCCACACTGCCTCGGTCACAGGGCTCCGCGTTCGGAGGCTCACCGCCCCGGCGGCGGGCGGCGTCTCGGCCGGACGCTGATGGTCCGGCGGGATGAAGACCTTCTCAGCCGACACTGCCAAATCTCCGGCGGCCCCAGGCCTGCAGAAGGTTGATGAAGAGGAGCAGCACGAAGGCGAGCGCGAGCATCACGGTCGCAATCACCGCTGCCGGCGCGTAGCTCGCCGATTCCTCGAGCTTGATGACGATGAGCTGCGGCGCGATCTCGTTCACGTAAGGGAGCCCCTGCGAGACGAAGACAACCGAGCCGTACTCGCCCACCGCCCGCGCATAGGCGAGCGCAAAGCCGGTCAGGATCGAAGGGACGAGCGGCGGCAAAATCACCCTGAGCACCGTCTTCCAGCGTCCTGCCCCGAGCGTCGCCGCAGCTTCCTCGAACTCCTTGTCGAGGTCCTCCAGCACCGGCTGAACGGTGCGGACCACGAACGGCAGGCCGACGAAGATCAGTGCGATCGTGATGCCGATCGAGGTGTAGGTGATGCGGAAGTCGAACAGCCCGCCGACCCAGCCGTTCACGGCGTAGAGCGACCCCAGCGAGATGCCGGCAACTGCGGTCGGCAGCGCGAAGGGAAGGTCCACCATCGCATCGATGAGGCGTCGTCCCGGGAAGCGGTACCGGGTCAGAACCCAGGCGAGGATCAGCCCGAAGAACATGTTGACCAGCGCGGCGATCAGCGACAGCCCGAAGCTCGTCCTGAGCGCCGCCACCGTGCGGGCATCCGTGGCGATGCGCCAGAACTCGGCCCAGCCGACCGACGCGCTCTGGAGAATGAGCGCCGCGATCGGGATCAGCACGATCAGCGAAAGGTATGTGACGGCAAAGCCGAAGGTCAGCCCGAAGCCGGGGATGACGCTCGGCTTCCGGAGCCGTGACAGGGAGAAGGCGTGGGCCATCGGGATCCGTTTGCCGCTACGGAGCAGGGAGATAGATCTGGTCGAAGATACCGCCATCGCCGAAGAACCGCGGCTGGGCTTCAGCCCAGCCCCCGAACTGGTCGATCGTGGTCAACAGGATGTCCGGGAACGCTGCGAGTTCCTCCGGGGCAACCAGGCCCGGCTCGGACGGACGGAAGAAGTGCGCCGCGGCGATCCGCTGGCCCACCGCCGAATAGAGGTACTCGACATACGCCCGGGCGGCGGTCGCGGTGGACCTGGCGTCGGCATAGCGTGTCACCACCGCCACCGGCGGCTCGGCGAGGATGGACTGGGACGGAACTACGATCTCGAACGCCCCCTCGCCGAACTCGCGCACGGTGAGGTGCGCCTCGTTCTCCCAGGCGATCAGGACATCGCCGGTGCCGCGCTGCGCGAAGGTCTGCGTGGAGCCGCGGGCGCCGGTATCCAGCACCGCTACATTGGCATAGAGCCGGCGGACGAAGTCCTCCGCCGCCGCCTGGTCGCCGCCGTTCCGGCTCTCGGCATAGGCCCACGCCGCGAGAAAGTTCCAGCGCGCCCCACCGGAAGTCTTGGGGTTGGGTGTGACGACGGCGATGTCGTCGCGGACGAGGTCACCCCAGTCGAAGATGTTCTTCGGATTGCCCGAGCGGACGACGAACACGATCGTCGAGGTGTAGGGGGCGCTATTGTGCGGCAGGAGCTCGCGCCAGTAGGCGCCGATAAGGTCAGCCTCGACCAGCAGGTTGATGTCCACCTCGAGGGCCAGTGTGACGATGTCGGCTTCGAGTCCGTCCACGACGGCGCGGGCCTGGGCGCCCGACCCGCCATGCGACTGGCGTATGCTGACATTCTGCCCGGTGGTCTCGCGCCAGTAGGCTGCAAATGCCTGATTGTAATCCTCGTACATCTCGCGCGTCGGGTCGTAGGAGACGTTGAGGAGGGCGACGCTCTTCCCGGATATCGTGGACGCAACGACGATGACGATGACGCCGATGGCCGCCGCAGCGCCGGCAAGGAATCCGCGTCCATTTGCCAGGCGGCGAGACTTCATCGGAAGAGCTCTGCTCTGCGGCCCCGTAGCGGGTGCCGGCTGTAGGGCTGGGAGGACGGCATCTAAGGCGACAAACCCTACTTGTTTAGTCGTGTATTGCACAGAACGCCGATCGCATCCTTTCCCGGAAACGGGGGGTCCACCAGACACAAACACGGCCAAGTGAGGAAAAGCATTCTCAGCGGCGTCGCTCGGATCGAACCCCCGCAGTCCGCCAGAGGACGAAAACGTCCGGCGCAGCACGCGGTACAGCGAGGTCCGGACGCCTCAGGACCGCGCGCCAGCCAGCCGGGAAGCCGCGTCGTTGGACGGATCGGGCGCCACCCGACCTGCCACCGCGTCGGCTATGGTCGCGCGGTCGAGCACGTCGCGCGAGGCAACCGCGACGGCCGCGAACACGCGGCGGATCTCGCAGGATTCCTCCTCGCGGCAGTCCCAGCAGCGCCGATAGGCGATCCGGCTCAGGCACGGCAGCGGCGCGATCGGGCCGTCGATCAGGCGGAGCACCTGCCCGAACGTGATCTGGTCCGCCGGCCGCAACAGCGCGTAGCCACCGAGTCGTCCCCGCCGCGAATGAACGAGGCCGTGGTGCTTCAGGTCGAGCAGGATCTGCTCGAGGAACTTCCGCGGGATCGCCTGCTCCTCGGCAATGTCGGAGATGACGAGCGAATCCCCGGCCCGCGCGAGGGCAACGAGGGCGCGAAGGGCGTACTTGGCCTTCTGGGAGATCATGGCGTGAAAGGATATCACGACCGGAGTGGTCGAGATGATACTCCGCCGATTTTGTTGCTCAGCGGCCGCGCAGGAGAAACGTTGCCACGCCCGCGAACCCGGCGATGGCCACGGCAAGGGCAGCCAGTCCAGGGATCGGCAGAGCCCGCCTAGAATTCCGGCTCCGGCAGGCCGGCGATCCGGCTCGCCGCGGTCACCGTGTTCGCCATGAGCATGGCGATGGTCATCGGGCCGACGCCCTTCGGCACCGGCGTGATCCAGCCCGCCACACAGGCTGCCTCGTCGAAGGCGACGTCGCCGACGAGCCGTGTCTGCCCCTCCCCGCGTTCGGGCGCCGGAATGCGGTTCATGCCGACGTCGATGACGGTGGCGCCGGGCCTGATCCAGTCCCCGCGCACGAGCCGCGCGCGGCCGACGGCGGCAACGACGATGTCGGCCTCGCGCACCACGCCGGCGAGGTCGCGCGTCCGGCTGTGCGCGATGGTGACGGTGCAGTTCTCCTGGAGGAGCAGCTGCGCCACCGGCTTGCCGACGATGTTGGAGCGGCCGACCACAACGGCGCGAAGGCCGGCGATGTCGGTGCCGAGCGCGTGGCGGATGAGGATCATCGAGCCCGCCGGCGTACACGGCACCAGCGCCGCGCCGCGCGAACCGGTGGCGAGGCGGCCGACATTGATCGGGTGGAAGCCGTCCACGTCCTTTTCGGGCCGGATCGCTTCGATGACGCGCGCGGAATCGATGTGCGCCGGGAGCGGCATCTGGACGAGGATGCCGTGGATCGCCGGGTCCCGGTTGAGTTCCTCGACGAGCG
>CAXNGA010000099.1:0-6598 GCA_964201375.1 Kaistiaceae bacterium | reverse complement strand
CCCGGGCCGTGGTTCGGGCGCCGGTTCGGTCGCGGCGTGGTCGCTCACCATCACGGACCTCGACCCGATCCGCTTCGGCCTCATCTTCGAGCGCTTCCTCAACCCCGAGCGCGTGTCGATGCCGGACTTCGACGTCGACTTCTGCCAGGACCGGCGCGACGAAGTGCTGCGCTACGTGCAGGAGAAATACGGCTCCGACCGCGTCGCGCAGATCATCACCTTCGGGACCCTGCAGGCGCGTGCGGTGCTACGCGATGTCGGCCGCGTACTGCAGATGCCCTACGGGCAGGTCGACCGGCTCTGCAAGCTCGTGCCGCAGAACCCGGCGAACCCCGTCACGCTCGCCCAGGCCGAGATCGACGAGCCGCGGCTGCGGCAGGCGCGCGATGCCGAGCCGATCGTGGCCAAGCTGCTCGACATCGGCCGGAAGCTCGAAGGCCTCTATCGCCACGCCTCAACGCACGCCGCCGGCATCGTCATCGGCGACCGGCCGCTCGAGCAGATGGTGCCGCTCTACCGCGACCCGCGCTCGATCATGCCGGTGACCCAGTTCAACATGAAATGGGTCGAGCAGGCGGGCCTCGTGAAGTTCGACTTCCTCGGCCTCAAGACGCTGACCGTGCTCGAAGCGGCGGTGAAGCTCGTGCGCCGGCGCGGGGTCGAACTCGACCTGTCCCGCATCCCGCTCGACGACCGGAAGACGTTCGAGATGCTGGCGCGCGGCGAGGCGGTCGGCACCTTCCAGCTGGAAAGCGGCGGCATGCGCCGCGCGCTGGTCGACATGCGGCCGGATCGCTTCGAGGACCTGGTGGTGCTGGTGGCGCTCTACCGCCCGGGGCCGATGGCGAACATCCCGACCTACTGCGCCCGGAAGCTCGGGCGCGAGAAGGTCACCTACATCCACCCCAGCCTCGCGCCGATCCTCGAGCCGACCTACGGCATCATCACCTATCAGGAGCAGGTGATGCAGATCGCGCGGGACCTTGCCGGCGACAGTTTCGGCGAGGCAGACCTCCTCCGCCGCGCGATGGGCAAGAAGATCCGCTCCGAGATGGAGAAGCAGCGCGTCCGCTTCGTGTCGGGCGCCATCGAGCGCGGGATCGGGAAGGGCGACGCGGAGGAGATCTTCGAAGCCTGCGCCAAGTTCGCCGACTACGGCTTCAACAAGTCGCACTCGGCCCCTTACGCCCTCATCACCTACCAGACCGCCTGGATGAAGGCGAACCATCCGGCCGAGTTCCTTGCCGCGTCGATGACGCTCGAAATGCCGAACACCGACAAGATCTCGGAGTTCCGGCGCGAGGCGATCCGGCTCGGCATCTCGGTCGAGGCGCCGTCGATCAACGGCTCCGCCGCGACCTTCACGGTGCAGGAAGGGCGGATCCAGTACTCGCTCGCAGCCGTGAAGGCCGTCGGCCAGCAGGCGGTCGAGCACATCGCCGAAATGCGGGGCGACCAGGCGTTCAGTGACGTGGGCGACTTCGCGCGGCGCATCAGCCCGCGCTTCGTCAACCGCCGGGCGCTGGAGAGCCTCGTGGCGGCCGGCGCCTTCGACGCGCACGAGCCGAACCGCGCCCGCGTCTTTGCCGGCCTTGACCGCATCCTTGCGGAAGCGGGGAGGGCGACGGAGGGGGCCGCGTCGGGGCAGAACGAACTGTTCGGCGGGCTGGCGGAGACCATGGTGCTGCCGGCGGCCGATCCGTGGCTCCCCGGCGAGCGTCTCCAGCGCGAGCACGCGGCGGTCGGCTTCTATCTCAGCGCCCATCCGCTCGACGAATACGGGCCGGTGCTCAAGCGCCTCCGCGTGCAGAACTGGGTCGATTTCGCCGCCGCCGTCCATGCCGGCGCGACGATGGGGCGGCTCGCCGGCACCGTCACGGCGCGGCAGGAGCGCCGCACCAAGACGGGCGGGCGCATGGGCATCCTCCAGCTCTCGGACCCGACCGGCCAGTACGAGGCGGTCCTCTTCTCGGAGGCACTGGTCCAGTACCGCGACGTCCTCGAGCCGGGGGCGTCGGTCATCCTCGTGGTCGGCGCCGAGGACCGGCCGGAAGGCATCAACCTCCGCGTCCAGGAGGTGCAGAAGCTGAGCGCCGTGACCGACGGCCTGCAGCGGCTTCGTCTCTATCTCAGCGACGAGACACCCCTCCGTGCGGTCGAGGCGCAGCTCGGCCGCAGTCGCGGGAAGGGAGAGGTGAGCATCATCGTGCGCGCCGAGGAAGCCGGACGCGAGGTGGAGATGCGCCTTTCCGGCCGCTACGCGGTGACGCCCGACCTCGCCGGGGCGATGCGGGTCATCAAGGGCGTCGAGCAGGTGGAACTCGCCTGACGCGGGGCTACCTGATCGATCGGCCGGTCACGAACCGCTGCCCGGCGCGGCCGGAGCCCTGCCAAACGCAGATGCGGGGTGGTACGCTCCAATGCCGGTTCACTCCGGCGTGCCACCTTTCCCATGCAAGGAATGTCCTCGGTGAGCGGGTCCACTCGTTACCTCGTCACCGGGGGCGCCGGGTTCATCGGCTCCGCAGTATGCCGCCATCTCGTGGAAGATCTGGGCGCTACCGTAACGATCGTCGACAAGCTCACCTATGCCGGCAACCTCCAGTCGCTGCGGTCGATCGCCGGGTCGCCGCGCTACCGGTTCCTGCGGGCCGACATCTGCGATGCCGAGGCAATGGAGGCGGCCTTCGAGGCGGCGAAGCCCGATGCGGTGATCCATCTTGCGGCCGAAAGCCATGTCGATCGTTCCATCACCGGGTCGCGGGCCTTCGTCCAGACCAATGTGCTGGGCACATTCGAGATTCTCGAGGCATCGCGGCGCTACTGGTCGGGGCTGCCCAAGGCGCGCGCGGAGGCCTTCCGCGTCCTCCACGTCTCGACCGATGAGGTCTATGGCTCGCTCGGCGCCGACGGGTACTTCACCGAGACGACGCGCTACGATCCTTCCTCGCCCTATTCGGCGAGCAAGGCCGCGTCCGACCATCTCGCGCACGCCTGGCACCGTACCTACGGCCTGCCGGTCATCGTCTCGAACTGCTCCAACAACTACGGGCCGTTCCACTTTCCCGAGAAGCTGATCCCGCTCGCCATCCTCAACGCCCTCGATGGCAAGCCGCTGCCGGTGTACGGCGATGGCTCCAACATCCGGGACTGGCTGTTCGTGGGCGACCATGCGCGGGCGCTCCACCGCATCGTCACGACCGGACGGCCGGGCGAAACCTACAATGTCGGCGGCCGCAACGAGCGGACCAACCGGACGGTGGTCGAGACCGTCTGCCGGGCGCTCGACGAGGTCAGGCCCGGCCGCGGCCCGCACGAGCGGCTCATCACCTTCGTCGCCGACCGGCCGGGGCACGACCACCGATACGCGATCGACGCGACCAAGCTCGAGAGCGAGCTGGGCTGGCGGGCCGAGGAGACGTTCGAGACCGGCATCGTGAAGACGGTGCGCTGGTATCTCGACAATGAGTGGTGGTGGCGGCCTCTCCGCGAGGGCGTGTATGGCGGCGAGCGGCTCGGCCTGGCGCCCGAGCCTGGCGCCAGGCCGGCAGCGCCGCGCCGCGCCATGCCCGCAAGCGGTTGACGGAACAGGCCGAAGGGACGCGCGCATGAAAGGCATCATCCTCGCCGGCGGCAGCGGCACGCGGCTCTATCCGCTGACCATCGCGGTGTCCAAGCAGCTGATGCCGATCTTCGACAAGCCGATGATCTACTATCCGCTCAGCGTCCTGATGCTGGCGGGGGTGACCGAAATCCTCCTCATTTCGACCCCGCACGATCTGCCGCTGTTCCAGCGCCTCCTCGGCGACGGCAAGGACTGGGGGCTCAGCCTGTCCTATGCCGAGCAGAAGAACCCCGACGGCCTCGCGCAGGCCTACATCATCGGCGCCGATTTCGTGGGGACCGATCCTTCGGCGTTGATCCTCGGCGATAACATCTTCTACGGCCACGGTTTCACCGATCAGCTCGATGCGGCTGCCATGCGGCCCAGCGGTGCAACCGTATTTGCCTACAACGTGACCCACCCCGAGCGGTACGGCGTGGTGGAATTCGGCGCCGACGGGAGCGCGATCTCGATCGAGGAAAAGCCCGCCCAGCCGCGATCCAGCTGGGCGGTGACGGGCCTCTATTTCTACGACGGCGATGCGCCGCGCCTCGCGGCCGGACTGAAACCCTCCCAGCGCGGCGAGCTCGAGATCACCGACCTCAACCGCGCCTATCTCGACCGCGGCAAGCTTCACGTCGAACGGCTCGGCCGCGGCTTCGCCTGGCTCGACACCGGCACGATGGACAGCCTCGTGGAGGCGGCGACGTTCGTCCGCACGCTGGAGCGGCGTCAGGGGCTTCGCATTGCCTGCCCCGAGGAAATCGCCTTCACCCGCGGCCTCATCTCGGCGCAGCAGCTGGCGGCGCTCGGCGCCCGGCACGGCAAGAGCGAATACGGCGAATACCTGATCCGAATCGCCGAGAGCGGCTAGCCGGCGCCGGGCCGGCCGATCAGCTCCGCCACCAGCGCCGGGACCGCATCCCGGAAACTCCGCGTCCGGCCGCCGGCGAAGCGGCTGTCGAGGCGCGTGTCGAGGGGGCGCGGGGCGGCGGCAATGAAGCTGGCAAGGCGTGTCGGCACGAGTTCGGGCCGGCGGATGCCGTGGCCGGCGGCGGCGTCCAGCACGGCTTCGGCGAACTCGAAGCGCGATGCGTGCGCGCCGGCGACGTGGCGGACACCCCAGTCATGGTCGTCGCGGCCGGCGACATCCTCCGCCATCGCGACGAGGGCAGCGGCGAGGTCACCGGCGAAGGTGGGGCTGCCGAGCTGGTCGGCCACCATCTCGATCCGCTCGCGCTCGCGGGCGAGACGGAGGACCGAGGCGACGAAGGTGCGGTCGGACGTGCCGAAGAGCCAGGACGTGCGGACGATCACATGGCGCGGATTGGCGAGCGCCACCGTTCCTTCGCCGGCGAGCTTCGAGCGGCCATAGGCGGTGAGGGGGCCGGTCGCGTCGTCCTCGAGGTAGGGCGATCCCTTTTCGCCGGAGAACACGTAGTCGGTCGAGACGTGGATGATGGGCGCGCCGGCATCGCGGGCGGCGGCGGCGAGGATTGCGGCGCCGCGCGCGTTGACGTCGAAGGCACCAGCCTCGTCCGCCTCGGCGGCATCGACGGCGGTGAAGGCCGAGGCGTTGATGACGACGTCCGGACGTGCCGCAGCGACCGCTGCAGCGATGGTGTCGGGCCGCAGCACGTCGAGCGCCGGCCGGCCGGCGCAGGTGATTGCAGGGCTGCCGAGGCGGCGGAGGGCCGTCCCGAGCTGGCCGGAGGAGCCGACGACGAGGATGCGCGGGGTCATGGCCGGCACGCTACGGGAAAGGCGCCGGGATGTCCGCAAGCAGCGGCAGGGCGTCGTCCTTTGCCGAGAGGATTGGTGTCGCGCCGTCGAGGGGCCAGGTGATGTCGAGCGCGGGATCGTCCCAGCGGATGCCGCCATCGTGGGGCCGCGAGTAGGGGGCGGACACCTTGTAGAGCACCTCGGTGTCGGGGGTGAGCGTGAGGAAGGCATGGGCGAAGCCGGCGGGGACCAGCACCTGGTTGCCGGCCTCCGCACTCACCTCGATGGCCGTGTGGCGGCCATAGGTCGACGACGAAGTGCGAAGATCGACGAGCACATCGAGTATGCGGCCGCGCCCGACGCGCACGAGCTTCGCCTGCTCGTACGGCGGCCGCTGGAAATGGAGTCCGCGCAGCGTGAACGGTGCGACCGAGACGGAGCGATTGTCCTGCACGAAGGCGAGATCCACCCCCGCCCCGCGCCAGAGCTCGCGATTGTAGGTCTCCTCGAAGACCCCGCGATTGTCCGGATATCGCACCGGGACGAACTCGTACGCGCCCTCGAGGGTGAGCTTCCTGAAGCCAGTCATTCGATCATGGCCCCTGCATCGGCAGCGGAGCCATCAGGCCCAGTAGCTTTCCAGGCCGTATCCGCTCCGCTTCATCGTCGCTCCGGTAAGCGATACGAACTGCTCCTTCTCGCTATCGGTCCATCCGGTCGCAGACAAGGGCTGGCCGATACCGTCCGCCATCTCCACCGTCCGTTCCGGCGAGTTCTTCTCGAGGAAGTTGGCCATGGCCTGCTGCTCGGCCGTAGTGACCTGAAGGAAATCGGCGATCCGGATGGTCGTTTCCCGACGCCGATAGTTGAGGTCGTAAAACTCGACCTCCATCACCGGGCTGGAGATCTTCGGGCTAGTGATGTCCCAGAGGTCGATGATCGAGGCCCACTCCTGGCACCTTTCTCCGAACACCCGGTCCGGCCACTTGCGGCTGTTGGACTGGATGTTGTCGACGCCGCGACGCTTGCAGAACAGGAAGCGGACCGGGATCGGGAGGTAGCGGTCGACGAGTTCAAGCGCCTGGATCGGCCCGAGCGAGGGCGTCTTGTCGATGAAGTAGTCGGTGGGGTGGGCCCGGTTGATCATCTCGACATACGCGTTGCACAGACTCGATATGATGAGATCGGTCGTGATGCTTGCGAGGAGATTGCCTCCGGCCTTCGCCGCCTCCGCCTTCGCCGCATAGTCGATGGCATGGTCGACGATGGATT
>CAXNGA010000098.1:0-6610 GCA_964201375.1 Kaistiaceae bacterium | reverse complement strand
CCCACCGAGGCCGGCGCCATCGACAGGGAGCGGTAGCCGAGCGCGAGGAGGGCCATGGCGGCGATCGGCTGGCCGGCGATCTCGCCGCACAGCGTCACCGGCACACCCGCCTTCCGCCCCGCTTCGGCGACCGAGCGGAGAGCCGTCAGGAAGGGCGCCGACAGCGGATCGAACCGGTTGGCGACGCGGAGATTGCCGCGGTCGGTCGCCGTCATGAACTGGAACAGGTCGTTGGTGCCCACCGACACGAAGTCGGCCACCTGCATCAGCGAATCGAGCTGCCACAGCAGCGACGGCACCTCGACCATGGCGCCGACGAGGAGGCGCGACGGCTTGACGTGGCCGTGCTTGTCGAAATGGCTGAGCTCGCGGTCGATCAGCTTCCGCGCCTCCACCATCTCGGCAACGTCGGTCACCATGGGGATCATGATGCGGAGTTCCTGCCCGCTGGAGGCGAGCAGGAGTGCCCTGATCTGCGTGCGGAACAGGCCCGGCCGGTCGAGGCCGAAGCGGATCGCGCGCCAGCCGAGCGCCGGGTTCTCCTCGTGCTCGACGCGGAGATAGGGCAGCACCTTGTCGCCGCCGATGTCGAGCGTCCGGAAGGTGACCGGGCGGCCGGCCGCCGCCTCGAGCACGGAGCGATAGAGCGAGGCCTGTTCGCTGATCCGCGGCAGTTTCGATGCGATCATGAACTGCAGTTCGGTGCGGAAGAGGCCGATTCCGTCCGCACCCGATTCGGCAAGGTGCGGCAGGTCCACGAGGAGGCCGGCATTGACCGAGAGCGCGACCGGAACGCCGTCGCGGGTCACCGCCGGCCGCTCGCGGAGGAGCAGGTAGCGCTGCTGCCGCTCGGCGCGGAACTGGATCTTCTCGTTGTAGGCGAAGACGACGTCGGCGCCGGGGCGGAGATGGACATGGCCCGTCTCGCCATCGACTATGATGGCGTCCGCGTTCTCCGCCAGCGACACCACGTTGTCGGCGCGGCCGACCGTCGGGATGCCGAGGGCGCGCGCGACGATGGTCACATGGCTCGTCGGCGTCCCGTCCTCCAGCACGAGGCCACGGACGCGCGTCCGGTCGTAGTCGAGAAGCTCGGCCGCGCCCATGTTGCGCGCGACGATGATGGCGTCGCCCGGCAGGTCCATGCCGAGCTTGCCATCGACGCGGCCCATCAGGACGCGGAGCAGCCGGTTGGCGAGGTCGTCGAAGTCGTGGAGGCGCTCGGACAGGTACGGGTCCGTCTGCCGCTGCAGCCGGGCGCGGGTGTCGTTCTGCACGCGCTCGACGGCGGCCTCCGCCGTGAGGCCCGTGACGATCGCCTCCTCCATCCGGCGCACCCAGCCGCGGTCATGCGCGAACATGCGGTACGCCTCGAGCACCTCGCGATGCTCGCCGTCGCGCGCCACGTCGCCGCGCGAGAGCATGTCGTCGACCGAGAGGCGAAGGCTCGTCAGCGCCTCGTTCAGCCGGTCCCGCTCGCTGGCGACATCGTCCGCGATGAGATTGGTGACGACGACGCGCGGCTCGTGGAGGACGACGCGGCCGATGCCGACGCCGTCGCAGAAGCCCTTGCCGGAGATCGTCAGCGGCCGCGAGATGTCGAGCACTGCGCCGGTGCGCGACAGGCCTTCCAGATCGCCCGCCGCGATCATCTCCGCCAGCACCATCGCGATGGTCTGGAGCGCCTCGAGTTCCTCGTCGGTGTAGGCGCGGTGCGCGCGGTTCTGCACCACCAGGACGCCGAGCGCGCGCCCGGCGCGCAGAATCGGCACGCCGAGGAACGAGTGGTAGATCTCCTCGCCCGTCTCCGGGAGATAGGCGAAGGCGGCGTGGGCCTGGGCGTCGGGCAGGTTCAGCGGCTGCGCGTCGGCGGCGATCAGGCCGACGAGGCCCTGGCCGACCTTCAGCGTGACGCTGTGGACGGCCTCGCGCTTGAGGCCCTCCGAGGCATACAGCTCGAGGACGCCATCGGAGCGCAGGATGTAAGCCGAGCAGACTTCCGCGACCATGTTGGCCGCGATCTGCACGACGATCTTGTCGAGCCGGACCTGCGCGCTGATCGGCTCCGCCATGATCTCGCGCAGGCGGCGGAGGAGTACGCGTGGCCCCGCAAGTGGCGCCCGCATGGTCGCTGTTCCGGGAGTTCGGCCGTGAAACCCGGCCTTGGTCCGCCCCTCAGCCTGACATGGCGGGGCGATGTCGTGGCCGGCTCAGTTGTCCAGCCCGTATAGCGAATGCAAAGTCCGTACCGCAAGCTCGGTGAACGGCGCATCGATCAGGATCGAGATCTTGATCTCGGATGTGGTGATGGCGCGGATGTTTATACCCCGCTTGGCGAGCGCCGAGAACGCCTCGGCGGCAACGCCCGCATGGCTGCGCATGCCGATGCCGATGACCGATACCTTCGCCACGTCGACCGAGCCCTGCATGAGCTGGAAACCGATGTCGGCCTTGCGGTCGTCGAGCACCTTGCGGGCGCGTTCGTAGTCGGCGATGGGCACGGTGAAGGTGAGGTCGGTGGTGGAGCCGTCCTCCGACACGTTCTGGACGATCATGTCGACGTTGATGTTCGCCTCGGCGAGCGGGACGAAGACGCTGGCGGCGACGCCCGGCTTGTCGGACACGCGGCGCAGGCTGATCTGGGCCTCGTCCTTGGAGTAGGCGATGCCGGTGACGGTCTTCTTCTCCACGATTTCTTCCTCGTCGCAGATGAGCGTTCCGACCGGCGCGTCGGTCGATATGGATTCCGGCTTGTCGAAGGAGGAGCGCACGAACGTCCGCACCCCTTTCACCATTGCGAGCTCGACCGAGCGGACCTGCAGCACCTTGGCCCCGAGCGAGGCCATCTCCAGCATCTCCTCGAAGGAGACCTTGTCGAGGCGCTTGGCCTTGGCTTCGATCCGCGGGTCGGTCGTGTAGACGCCGTCGACGTCCGTATAGATGTCGCAGCGCTCGGCGCCGAGGGCAGCGGCTATCGCCACGGCCGACGTGTCGGAGCCGCCGCGCCCGAGCGTTGCGATCCGGTCGTCCGGAGCGATCCCCTGGAAACCAGCGATCACGGCGACCTGGCCCTGCGCCATGCGCTCGATCATCGGATCGCAGTCGATCGCCTCGATGCGGGCCGAGCCGTGCTGGGGGTCGGTGCGGAGCGGGATCTGCCAGCCCTGCCACGACCGCGCATTGATCCCGATCTCCTGCAGCGCAAGGGCGAGGAGGCCGGAGGTGACCTGCTCCCCCGAGGCGACCACCGCGTCATACTCCCGGGCATCGTGGAACGGCGCGATCTCGCGGACCCAGCCGACGAGCTGGTTCGTCACGCCCGACATCGCCGAGACCACGACCGCGACCTCGTAACCGGCATCGACCTCGCGCCTGACATGCTGCGCGACATTGCGGATGCGCGGGATGTCGGCGACGGACGTTCCGCCGAACTTCATCACCAGCCGAGCCATGGGGTTTCCTGAGCCGCGCGGCTCGTTCCGGCCGCGCCCGATCATTTGCGCGGTTCTTTAGCGGGAACCCGCCGCGGCGACAATCGTCAGGACGACACAGGGGCGCGTGTCAGACGGCGATCGGCGGAGCCAAACCTCAAGCCCGTCGTTCCGGCCGGAGCGCCGCGGAGAGCCGGAACCTTATGCACTGGCGCACGGCCGTGCCCCGGGGAACAAAAGGTTCCGGGCTCCGCTACGCGTCCCCGGAACGACAGGTCGTCATGTAATTCGGATACTATGTCGGATTTAATTGACACAGCGTCCGCTACGGCATACATCGTGTCCAACGAACCCGACGGAGGATGTGATGACGTTCAAGGAATGGACTGCGGTGATCCAGGTGGGCACCGGCGTGGCGGTGGGGATCTGGCTCTACCGGGATGCGGACGGACTGATGCCCGCGACGATCGAACTGGCGGCGCAGCGGACGCTGTGGGCGATGGGCGGCGTCATCGTCGTCAACGTCGTGGCGTCGATCGTGATCGCGATCCTCGTCAGCATCGCGCGCGGCGAGGAACTGAAGGACGAGCGCTCCGACGAGCGGGACCATTCGGTCAACAGGCGGGGCATGCGGAATGCCTACCTCGTCGCCAGCATCGGCGGGCTCGGCGTGCTGATCTATCTCGCCCTCGGCGGCAACCCGCCCGGCGCTGCCTACGGGCTCTTCGCCGCGCTGATGCTCGCCGGCATGACCGACGCCGTCTCCCGCCTCGTCTACTACCGGATCGGCTGAGGCCATGGGGAAAGGCCAGCCGCGAATCTCGAACACGATCCGCACCCTCCGTTTCCACGCCGGCGAAATGACCCAGGCGGCGCTTGCGGAAAAGGTCGGCGTCACGCGGCAGACGATCGTCGCCATCGAGCAGGGCCGCTACTCGCCCTCCCTCGAGGTCGCCTTCCGCATCGCCGACGCCTTCGGCAGGCCGATCACGGAGGTCTTCACCTGGGACGCCCCCGAGGCCGGCGCCTGACCGGCGCCGGCGCCCGACAACGCTACCAACCCGAATTCCCACCCCTCAGATGACGGCCCGATCGCGGCCGAAGGAGAAGACATGCGCGCCACTCTTGTGGACCGCTACGGACCGCCGGAGGTTATCCGGGTTGCCGAAGTTCCCATGCCGACGCCGAAGCCGGACGAGGTTCTCATCCGCGTGGAGGCCGCAGCCGTGACGCCGACCGACTGCGCGTTCCGGTCCGGCAAGCCGTCCATCGTCCGCCTCTTTGCCGGGCTGAGGCGTCCCAGGTCGCCCATCCTCGGGGACCTGATGGCCGGCGAGGTCGTCGAGGTGGGGGCGAGCGTCACCGCCTTCGCCGTCGGCCACCGCGTCTTCGGCTCGCCGGCGCCGCCCACCGGCGCGTATGCGGAGTATCGCTGCGTCCGTGCAACGGGCTCGATCGCCCGGATTCCCGCCGGCCTCGACTATGCCGAGGCCGCGGCCATCGCCGACGGGGCGATGACGGCCCTCCCCTTTCTTCGCGACGACGCGAAGGTGCGCCCGGGGATGAACGTGCTTATCAATGGCGCGGCGGGCGCCATCGGCACCAGCGCGGTCCAGATCGCAAAGCACTTCGGAGCGGACGTCACGGCCGTTTGCGGGGCCGGCAATGCCGGGCTGGTCCGGGCGCTCGGCGCCGACCACATGATCGATTACACGCGTGAAGACTTCACGAGGATGCCCGCAGCGTTCGACGTCATCTTCGACGTGGTCGGCAAGAGCAGTTTCGGAAGGTGCCGCAACGCGCTGCGTCCGGGCGGCGTCTACCTGACGACGGTGCCCTCACGATCCGCCATGGCATTGATGGTGCTGAAACGCCGGCGGCACGGCAAGCGCGGCGTCTTTGCGGCCACCGGCCTCCGGCCCGATTCGGAGAAGGCGCGCGACCTCGCCTTCATCTCCGAACTCGTGGCAGCCGGGCTCCTTCGCGGCGCAATCGGCCGGACGTTCCCGCTCGACGCCATCGTCGAGGCGCACCGATATGTCGAGACCGGCCACAAGCGCGGCAGCGCGATCCTCGCAGTCGGCCGGCCCTATGCCGCAAATCTCGGGCCGTCCGGTGGCTTCCTGACCGAAGCGGCCGGAGGAGCATCCAGGAACCCCGCAGGCATCGCCGGTGCCGCGCGCGCCGTTGCCGTTCGACATCGGTGAAGCCGGACGGTGGCCCATCGTTGCCGAACCGGGGGAGGCGAACCGCGCGTTGCTTACGCGGTTCGCCGCCCGCGTTCGTCACATGATGGGCATGATCTCGAAGAGGTCGATCGAGTTCTTCGCATCGCCGAGATGCGGATGCCCGTCGGCCACGATCGCCCTGGCCGCCGCCATGTCCCGCGCCGAGATGATCGAGTAGCCGGTCACGTCGCCGACGCTCCCGGTCTTGCCGCCGGGCTTCATGTTGACGCCCGGTAGCGTCGGGTTGCCGCCATCCTTGATGGCGGGACCGTGCTTGGTGAAATACGCAGTCCACGCATCCATGACCGCCTTTTGCTGGTCCGGAGGCGCCGACATGGCGTCGCCGGGGGGACCGCGATAGAGCAGCAGAAACGAGGGCATTGGTTTCCTCCTGAGGTCGTGGCGCCTGCCACGCACGCCAGTCAGGCCCAGCCGGAAAAGATGTTCAAGAACATCTTCTGGCGCGATGCTAGACCGGCAACGTTACGGAGCAGACCCATGCCCTACGCCGCCACGCACAAGGCCAACACCCGCAGGCGCATCGTCGAGAGCGCGCGAAAGCTGTTCAACCGCCATGGGTTCAACGCCGTCTCGATCGACGAGATCATGGAGGATGCGGGCCTGACGCGCGGCGGCTTCTACAGGCACTTTGGCGCGAAGGAGGAACTCTACCGCGCCGCCGTCCTGCAGTTCGCCCACGCTGCCCAGCCGGAACGGTGGCAGAGGTGCCACTTCGATCCTGACGCAGAGGGCGCCGCCGTCGCGCGGATGATCGTCAATGCTTATCTCTCGACGGAGCATTTCGACGACCGCGACGGCTCCTGCCCGATGATCGGCCTGCCCTCCGATGTGGCGCGGTCGGCCGACGGTGTCCGCGCCGCCTTCCGGGAGATTCTCGAAATGATGCTGCGCTGCTTCGAGGCCAATCTTGCGCCCGCCGACCTCTCGTCG
>CAXNGA010000097.1:0-6618 GCA_964201375.1 Kaistiaceae bacterium | reverse complement strand
TACGCCACGGCGCCGAACATTCCGCTGCACATCTTCGTCACGGCCGAAGTTGACACGACCCTGGTGATCAACCAGCCGGACGGCACCTGGGTGTGCAATGACGACACCAACGGCCTCAACCCCGTCGTGAGCTTCGCCACGCCCCTGGCCGGCGTCTACGACATCTACATCGGCACCTATGGCGGGCCAACCAACCCGGCCGGCGTCCTGTCGATCTCGGAAGTCGTCACGCAGTAATTCCTGCCGCAGGGCAAGACTTGGAGGCCCGTCGCGAGAGCGGCGGGCCCTCCTTCTTTGTCTCCCTGCTCGGCCGAGTAACCGCCGCGGCCTTCGCGCCCTCGACTGGCTTCAGTGTGACCTCATCGAGCGTCGCGGGTACTTCACGGGACTTCGTGCATTTGTCTTGCAATGCGCTTAAGGTCCGAATTCCGTCGGACCTTGGCTCTGAACCCGTTACAACCCTGCGGCCCGTCTCGGAACGATGCACGGCGCGCGATGGCGGGACGCTTAACGCGCCCATCAAGGATCGCAACGATGCTGAAGGCTCTTGCTCTTGCGGGCTGCGCCGCCGCGCTTCTCGTCGGCGGCGCGGCCGTCGCTCAGGACGTCTATGCCACGCCGACGTATGGTGCGGTCTCCCTCAACGGTGGCTTCCGCCCCGATCCCTACGCCGTCTACGTGCGCGCCGGCGGGGCGATCAATGTGGCGACGACCAACCTTCCCTCGTGGTGCAGCGGGTTCATCGCGACCGCCCCTGACTTTCGCGTCACCTACACGCCTGATCCGCGGGCGGTGCCCGGCGAGGTTCCTCTCATCATCTCCGTCCAGTCCGCTGCCAGCGTCGTCCTGATCATCAATGATTCGAACGGCGACTGGGTGTGCCGGGCGGTACGGGCGGGCGGCTATGCCCAGCAGGTCATCTTCGAACGCCGCGGGGCGGCCGGTACGACATCTGGGTCGGTCTCGACAACGCTGGCACCGCGGACGCAACGCTCGTCATCTCGGAAATCCGCTAACTCGCCGGCAGGTCGAACGCCGGCCGCCTACTCCCCGGCGTTGATCCGCCGGGCGAGGTCGGCGATCTGCCTGGCCGCGCTTCCGATGGCGCGGGCGAGTTCCGCGTCCGACGCCTCGTGGCGCTGCTCGTCAGCCGAGCCACGCTTCTGCAGGCGCTCGACCTCGTGCTCGAGAAAGCCGAGCCGCCGCTGTGCTTCGAAACTCTCATCGGCCGTCATGATGGCCGCCATGACGATCAGCCGGAGATCGCCCATCTCGCCATGAGCGCCGCGCAGGCTCTCGATCTTGCCGTCGAGCGACAGCGCGAGGTCGAGGATGTGCTGCTCCTGGCCTGGCTCGCAGCCGATCTGGTACTTTCGCCCGTGGATGATGACGCTGACCGATGCCATCGGCCCGCCTCAGGCCGCGCCGCGCTGGCGAGCCAGCACGGAGCGGACCGTTTCCATCGCCGCAACGAGGCGGCGGGCGACGTCGCGATTGGCTTCCTCGAGCCGGGCGCCGCGCGCCTCGGCGCTGTCGAGTGCATGAGCAAGCCGAGAGCGATCCGCTCCGACCCGGTGCAGTTCTTCCTCGAGATTGACGCTCCGCTGCCGTTCCTCCTCGCGATGCTCAACGGCATCCTGGAGGGAAGCGATCGACTGCTGGAGCTGCTTCACCGCGGCCAGCAGCGGCGATTCTTCGGCCATGCCTCCTCCTTCGAGGGATCGGAGCCCGGAACTGTGCGCGGGCAAAGGCTTGGGCACGAAACATGTGACAGCGCGCGAACACTGCGTCAATGCCGGCGGGGGGCCATTCACCGGCGATTGGCGGAACACAGGCTGTCGCCGGCGGGCTCGTCCCGGCCAGGTTGCCGGGGCACGCGCTCGGGAGAGGTGCGGGGCGACGGGCGCCCCGCACTTCCGAGCTCAGTTCATGTCGCCGGCCCGATTCGAAGGTCCTGTCTTCAATTATGGCCTAATGCGGAGGCCACCCGCCAGCCCATCACCCGTCTGGGTAGAATTTTGCAGCCCGAAGTTGCAGCCGGGCCACAGCGGCAGTCGCCGGCGACCGTCCCGGGACGCCGGGCCACTGCGACCAAAAGTCGAGGCGGCGTCCGCCTTGATTGACTCGGCTTTCCGACCTGATAATGAGGCCCATTCATGGCATGCGCGACGGGGGGAGGCTCGGCCGGGCAACCGGCCAGCAACTTGCGCGACTGCCTGGCTCATTGACCTGATGGCGCCCGACATTGTTTGTCGGCCCTCGGAAAGGTCGGGAACGACCCGGCCTTCATAAGTAATTCGTTCGGACTGGGAGGTCTCGATGACGGTGAAGGTTGCGATCAACGGGTTCGGGCGCATCGGGCGGAATGTTCTCCGCGCGATCGTCGAAAGCGGCCGTACCGACATCAAGGTCGTGGCGATCAACGATCTCGGCCCGGTCGAGACCAACGCCCACCTCCTCCGGTTCGACTCCGTCCATGGCCGTTTCCCCGGCACGGTCACGGTCGACGGCAGTTCGATCGACGTCGGCACCGGCCCGATCCGTGTCACCGCGGTGAAGAACCCGGCCGAGCTTCCGTGGAAGGAACTCGGCATCGACATCGCGATGGAATGCACCGGCATCTTCACCGACAAGGACAAGGCCAGGCTCCACCTCGACGCCGGCGCCAAGCGCGTTCTCGTCTCGGCTCCGTCGAACGGGGCTGACCTGACGGTCGTCTACGGCGTCAACAACGACAAGCTGACCCGCGACCACATGGTCGTGTCGAACGCATCGTGCACTACCAACTGCCTCGCACCCGTCGCCAAGGTCCTGAACGACGCCATCGGCATCGAGCGGGGCTTCATGACGACCATCCATTCCTACACGAACGACCAGCCGTCGCTCGACCAGATGCACAAGGATCTCTACCGCGCCCGCGCCGCGGCGCTGTCGATGATCCCGACCACGACCGGCGCCGCCAAGGCCGTCGGCCTCGTCCTGCCGGAACTTGCCGGCAGGCTCGACGGCACCTCGATCCGCGTCCCGACGCCGAACGTCTCGGTCGTCGACTTCAAGTTCAGCGCCAGGCGCAAGACCACCGTCGACGAGATCAACGCCGCCATCAAGGGCGCCGCCGCCCAGCAGATGAAGGGCATCATCGCCATCGTCGATCAGCCGAACGTGTCGATGGACTTCAACCACACCAGCACGTCGGCCAATTTCGCACTCGACCAGACCAAGGTCCTGGACGGCGACTTCGTTCGCGTCCTCGCCTGGTACGACAACGAGTGGGGCTTCTCCAACCGCATGCTCGACACCGCGGTGGCGATGGGCAAGCTGATCTAAGACGCCGTCAGCGCCCCGAGGGGCGTCCCGTCCTCGACCGGCTGAGAAAGGTCGGGGACAGCATCCCGCCCGATGGGCGAAGGCGCAGGGAAGCAGCACGCTCCCTGCGCCAGTCCGGCGGGAGGCCGGCAGCCGGAGAGCGTGGGAGCGTTCTCCGCCAGCCTGCCAAGGCGCCCCTGGGCGACTGCGCGGCAGCGCTCCTCGCGCCGCTGGGCGGGACAGGACTGACCATTCACCCCTGCTGGATGACCGAAATGGCCAACTTCCGCACCCTCGATCAGGGCGACTTCGCCGGCAAGCGCGTGCTCGTCCGCGTCGATCTCAACGTCCCGATGAAGGGCGGCAAGGTCACCGACCTCACCCGCATCCATGCGGCGGCGCCGACGATCAAGGACATCGCCCGTGCCGGCGGCAGGGTCATCCTCCTGGCCCATTTCGGCCGTCCCGACGGCAAGCGCATCCCCGAGATGTCGCTCGGGCCGGTGCGCCAGGCGATCGCCGACGTGATCGGCCGCCCGGTCGGCTTCGCCACGGACTGCATCGGCGACGCCGCCGCTGCCGAAGTCGGCAAGATGAGCAACGGCGATGTGCTGATGCTCGAGAACACCCGCTACCACGCTGGCGAGGAGAAGAACGACGAGGCCTTCACGAAGTCGCTGGCAGCGCTCGGCGACCTCTACGTCAACGACGCGTTCTCGACCGCCCACCGCGCCCACGCCTCGACGGAGGGCCTCGCCCGCCACCTCCCCTCCTTCGCCGGCCGGTCGATGGAGAAGGAACTGAAGGCCCTCGACGCCGCGCTCGGCGGCCAGCCGAAGCGGCCGGTCGTTGCCGTCGTCGGCGGCGCAAAGGTGTCGTCCAAGATCGACCTCCTCGAGAACCTCATCAGGAAGGTCGATATCCTCGTCATCGGCGGCGGCATGGCGAATACCTTCCTGCTCGCGCAGGGCATCCCGATGGGCAAGTCGCTCGCCGAGCCGTCGCTCGTGGAAACGGCCAGGCGCATCATGGCGGCTGCCGTGGCCTCGGGCTGCGAGATCGTGCTGCCGGTCGATGCCGTCGTCTCCCGCGTGTTTGCCGCCAATCCGCCGACCGAGACCGTCTCGGTCCATGCCGTGCCTGCCGACGCGATGATCCTCGACGTCGGTCCGGCCTCGATCGAGCTCGTCGCAAAGGCCTTCGACCGCGCCAGCACGCTGGTCTGGAACGGCCCGCTCGGCGCCTTCGAGATGGCCCCGTTCGACACCGCCACCGTCGCCGCCGCACGCCATGCAGCGGCGCGGACGACCGCCGGCAAGCTGCTTTCGGTCGCGGGTGGCGGCGACACGGTCGCCGCGCTCAATCATGCCGGCGTCGTCGACCGCTTCACCTACGTCTCGACCGCCGGCGGCGCGTTCCTCGAATGGCTCGAGGGCAGGCCCCTTCCGGGCGTCGAAGCACTCAAGGCGTAGCGCCAGCGCCAGTCTCCTGCTCCCGGCGTGTGCCGGGAAGCCGCCAGCGCATGGCCGCAAAGAACTCCCGGATCACGCCGGCAAGGGCGCCGACACGAATGGAAACGGCCGGCCATCGTCGCGAAACGATGGCCGGCCGATCCGTTCAGTCCGCCGCATTCTCTGAGTGCCGGGCGAATGTGACAGCTTGCGGTTGGGATGACACCTGCCAGAAAGGACAGGCGCGCGCGGCCGGTGTGGTCCGTGCGTCGCGCTTTCGCCACAAGCGTCGGCAGAGTGCCGGCCGAACACCCACGGATTCCCGATGCCCGGGCGAACCCTCCCGACCACACGCCTTTGCCTGGTGACGCCTGAAGTGCCTTCGGCCGGCTTCGTTGCCGCATTCGAGGCAGCCATCTCGGCCGGGGACGTCGCGTCCGCGATCGTTGCGCCGCGCGGCGACGGCACGGCGGACGAAGATCTGGCCCGCAAGCTCGCGCCGCTCGCGCTGCGCCGCGGCTGCGCCCTTGTCCTTGCCGGCGACGGCGATACCGCGACCCGGCTCGATGGCGCGCATGTCGACACGGGCCTGGCGGGTCTTCGTGCCGCCGTCGCCCGCCATCATCCGTACCGGATCGTCGGCGCGGGCGGCGTCCAGACAAGGCACGATGCGATGGACTCCGGCGAGGCCGGAGCGGACTACCTCTTCTTCGGCCGCCTCGATGGCGACGACCTGCCGGGGATCTTTCCGAAGGCGCTGGAACTCGCTGCCTGGTGGGCGGAGCTGTTCGAGATACCGGCCATGGTGATGGGCGGCAGCGCCGTCGACAGCGTTGTGGAGGCGAGCGCCGCCGGGATCGAGTTCGTCGCACTCCGCCGCGCCATATGGGATCATCCGGATGGCGCCGCCGTTGCGGTCGTCGCCGCGAACCGTCTTCTCGCCGCGCCCCGGACCTTGTGATGAGCGCCTTCTCCGATCTCGCCGGCCGAATCCGCGACGCGGTCTTCCCGCGCTCCGACTCGCTACAGGAGTCGTCGGAGCGGAAGGTTCTCATCGCCCTCGTTGGCATCGCGGCCATTGCCGTGATCGCGACGGCCGTCTTCCTCTTCACGCGTGCCAGGGAGGAGCCCGGCGTGGCGGCCGCATCCTCCGACCCGATCGGCGCGCTGATCGGCAACGCCACTCCCGCGCCCGCTGCACCGGCAGACCCCGCGCCGCGCGCCCCCGAGGTCACGCCGCGCACCGCAGCACCGCCCGCCCCGGTCGCCCCCGCCCCGGAAGCTGCGCCCCCGGCAACGGCCACCGTTTCTGTCGCAGCCGCGGCCGCCCCGCTGGCGCCGGTGCCGGTGCCGGCTGCCACCGTGACCCCCGCGCTCCCCGAAACGCCCGCGCCGCCCGACAGGATTGCGACGGCTCCGGCCGCGGTGACGAACCCGGCCTTCCGTCCGCTGCCGGACATTGCCTATGGCGCCTACCAGCGCGGCCTTTATCGCGAGGCGCTCGACTACGCCCTGCCCCTGGCCGAAGACGGTGACGTCGCCGCGCAGACGCTGGTCGGCATCCTCTACGCCGAAGGCCTCGGCCCGCCGCTGGATCTTGCCGTCGCCGCGCAGTGGTTCGAGCGCGCGGCGGTCGGCGGCAACGCCGAGGCGCAGCTCCGGATCGGCGTGGCCTATCTCGACGGCACGGGCGTTGCCGCCGATCGCGAGCGGGCGATCGCCTTCCTCCAGACGGCCGCCGGGCAGAACCAGCCGGAAGCGCTCTTCAATCTCGGGCTCCTCGCGATCGAGGCGGAGCCGGCTCTTCGCGACACCCAGGCGATCGTCGAGTATTTCAGCCGCGCTGCTGAACTCGGCCTCC
>CAXNGA010000096.1:0-6637 GCA_964201375.1 Kaistiaceae bacterium | reverse complement strand
CTCGGTCGTCGATCTCCAGGCCGCCATCAATCGCTTCGTCGAGGAAACCAACCAGATGCCCAAGCCTTTCACCTGGACCGCCGATCCCGACAGAATCATCGCCGCCGTCAGGCGAGGGCACCAAGTGTTAGATTCCATCCACTAGCTGCAGCCCGTCGTGCCGCCGCAGGTGTCGCATTTGAGGCAGGTGCCGTTCCGCACGAGCGTGAAGTTGCCGCACTCCGGGCAGGACTCGCCGACGTACCCCTTCATCCGGGCAATCGCGATCCTGGACTCCTCCGAGGACGCCCTGGCGGTCGCCGTTGAAGGCGTGCGGAGCGTTCTTGTCTGGATCGTCTCCACGGTGACGGCCTGGACTGCTTCCATCCGTACCGTCTCGGCCACCTGCGTCCGCATCTCCATCGGCTCGGCCTTCCGGAGCGCGGCGCCACCGGCCGCATAGCCGCGACCGCCGGCGACGGCAGTCACGCCACCTCCGCCCGCGGTACGACCGCCACCGGCCATCGTCGCCTTGGCATCGACCAGGCCCAGCTTCACCGGCCGGCCGCGGGTCAGGCCATGGCTGACCACTGCCTCCGGCGGGGTGCGCGGGCCGTGGTCGGCGGTGCCGATCGCGGTCGTGTTCCCTTCCTCGGGCACCACATGGGCGAGGTCGTTCCGGCCGAGATAGGACACGGCCAGCTCACGGAAGATGTAGTCGAGGATCGACGTCGCGTTCTTGATTGCGTCGTTGCCCATCACGATGCCGCCCGGCTCGAACCGGGTGAAGGTGAAGGCCTCGACGTATTCCTCGAGCGGCACGCCGTACTGGAGGCCGAGCGAGATCGCGATGGCGAAATTGTTCATCAGCGACCGGAAGGCAGCGCCTTCCTTGTGCATGTCGAGGAAGATCTCGCCGATGCGGCCGTCCTCGTATTCGCCGGTCTTGAGGTAGATCTTGTGGCCGCCGACGATCGCCTTCTGGGTGTAGCCCTTGCGGCGGTTCGGCAGCTTCTCGCGCTCGCGCACGGCGTATTCCACCACGCGCTCGACGATACGCTCGGCGATGTGCTCGGCCTTCTTCATCATCGGCTTGGCGGCAAGCTCGGCGACGGCGTCGTCGGCATCGTCGTCATTGTCGGCGATGAGCTGCGAGTTGAGCGGCTGGGAGAGTTTCGAGCCGTCGCGGTAGAGCGCGTTGGCCTTCAGCGCCAGCTTCCACGACAGCATGTAGGCGTTCTTGCAGTCCTCGACCGTCGCGTCGTTCTGCATGTTGATGGTCTTGGAGATCGCGCCCGAGATGAAGGGCTGCGAGGCCGCCATCATCAGGATGTGGCTCTCGGTCGAGAGCGCGCGCTTGCCGATCCGGCCGCACGGCGTGGCGCAGTCGAACACCGGGAGGTGCTGGGCCTTGAGGCCCGGCGCGCCTTCCAGGGTCATCGCACCGCAGCAGTAGATGTTCGCGGCTTCGATGTCGGCCTTCGAGAAGCCGATCGCCGGCAGTATCTCGAATGCCGGGTCGTTCAACTGCTCGGCGGTGAGGCCGAGAACGTCCATGCA
Source organism: Kaistiaceae bacterium (assembly GCA_964201375.1). Classification (GTDB taxonomy): domain Bacteria; phylum Pseudomonadota; class Alphaproteobacteria; order Rhizobiales; family Kaistiaceae; genus JADLGL01. The sequence continues at coordinate 5,098 of CAXNGA010000096.1, read as the reverse complement.
GAACGGCTCGCCGAGCGACCATTTGTTGATCGCGAACTTGATGTCGAACGCCTGCTTGAGGCCGGCCTCCAGCGCAATGAGCTTTTCCCTGGTGAAGCCCTTCGCAGCCAGCGTCTCATGGTTCACGCCGGGGGCGCCCACGAGGGTGCCGTAGCCGACGGCGTAGTCGACCATCGTCCTGGCAGAGTCCGGCGCGTAGCCGAGGGCGGCGAGCGCCTCCGGCACCGCGCGGTTGATGATCTTGAAGTAGCCGCCACCGGCGAGTTTCTTGAACTTCACCAGCGCGAAGTCGGGCTCGATGCCGGTCGTGTCGCAGTCCATCACGAGCCCGATCGTGCCGGTGGGCGCTATCACGCTCGCCTGGGCGTTGCGGAAGCCATAGACCGAGCCGAGCCGGATGACGTCGCGCCATGACGCGATGGCCGCATCGACGAGCGCCCTGTCGGTGCAGGAGGCGTGATCGAGCGGGACGGGGAGGGTGGCAAGGCCATCATAGCCGGAGGTCGCGCCCTCTGCCGCGAGGCGATGGTTGTTCATGACGCGGAGCATGGCGTCGCGGTTCGCGTCAAAGCCCGGGAACGGCCCGAGTTCGGCCGCCATCTCGGCCGAAGTGGCATAGGAGGTGCCGGTCATCAGCGCGGTGATGGCGCCACAGAGCGCGCGGCCTTCCGCCGAGTCGTATGAAACACCCGAGGTCATCAGGAGGCCGCCGATATTGGCGAACCCGAGGCCCAGCGTGCGGTACTTGTATGAGAGCTCGGCGATCCTCTTCGACGGGAACTGCGCCATCATCACCGAGATTTCGAGGACGACGGTCCACAGCCGCGAGGCGTGGGCAAAACTGCCGATATCGAACGAGCCGTCCGCGTTCCGGAACTGGATGAGGTTCAGCGACGCCAGATTGCAGGCCGTGTCGTCGAGGAACATGTACTCGGAGCACGGATTGGAGGCGCGGATCGGCCCCTCGGCCGGGCAGGTATGCCAGTCATTGATGGTCGAGTGGTACTGGATGCCCGGATCTGCCGAGGCCCAGGCGGCGTAGCCGACCTGCTCCCACAGGTCCTTCGCCTTCAGTGTCTTGACCACCTTGTTGGTGATGCGCGCCGTCAGGTTCCAGTCGCCGTCGGTCTCGACGGTGCGGAGGAAGTCGTCGGTGACGCGGACCGAGTTGTTGGAGTTCTGGCCCGAGACGGTCAGGTAGGCCTCCGAATCCCAGTCGGTATTGAGCACCGGGAAGGTCATGTCGGTGTAGCCCTGGCGCGCAAACTGGATCACGCGCTGGACGTAGTTCAGCGGCACCTGGTCCTTCTTGGCGGCCTTGATCTCGCGCTTCAGCGCCGGGTTCTTGTTCGGGTCGAAGCAGGCGTCGTCCTGGCCGTCGCAGTTCACGCACGCCTTCAGGATCGCGCGGAGGTGCTGCGAGACGATCCTGGAGCCGGTGACGAGGGCGGCGACCTTCTGCTCCTCCTTCACCTTCCAGTTGATGTACTGCTCGATGTCCGGGTGATCGATGTCGACCACGACCATCTTCGCCGCGCGCCGCGTCGTGCCGCCCGACTTGATCGCGCCCGCAGCGCGGTCGCCGATCTTGAGGAAGCTCATCAGGCCCGACGACCGCCCGCCGCCGGACAGCCGCTCGCCCTCGCCGCGGAGCGACGAGAAGTTCGAGCCGGTGCCCGAGCCGTACTTGAACAGGCGCGCCTCGCGGACCCACAGGTCCATGATGCCGCCCTCGTTCACGAGGTCGTCGGCGATGGACTGGATGAAGCAGGCATGCGGCTGCGGCCGCTCATAGGCCGATTCCGAGGCGTGGACGACACCCGTCTCGTGGTCGACATAGTAGTGGCCCTGGCTCGGACCATCGATGCCGTAGGCCCAGTGGAGGCCGGTGTTGAACCACTGCGGGCTGTTCGGCGCCGCCATCTGGGCGGCGAGCATGTACCGCATCTCGTCGAAGAACGCGGCGGCGTCCTCCTCGGTGGTGAAGTAGCCGCCCTTCCAGCCCCAGTAGGTCCACGCGCCGGCCATGCGGTCGAACACCTGGCGGGCGTCGGTCTCGGCTACCGTGCGGTCATCCTTGGGCAGGCGGTCGAGCGCGGCCTGGTCGGGCACGGAGCGCCACAGCCAGGAGGGCACGGTCGATTCCTCGAAGCGCATGAGCTTGGCGGGAATGCCGGCCTTGCGGAAATACTTCTGGGCAATGATGTCGGCCGCGACCTGGCTCCACGACTCCGGCACCTGGATGCCGTCGAGCCTGAAGACGGTCGAACCGTCGGGGTTGCGGATCTCGCTCTTGGTCGCGCGGAACGGGATGCTGGCGTAAGGCGACTCGCCCGACCTAGTGTAGCGACGATTGATCTGCATAGCCTTGCCCGAACCCCTTGAGGCGGAGGGCCAGGGATCATGGACCCCCGTCGCTCCGTTGTGAACCCGCGCCATTCGCCCGGGCTATGACTACACCATATATAGTGCTTACGGATCGTAAACACCACAAACCGTGGGTCAGGGACGAAGAGTCCACAGGGCCCGACGACGTGTCGGAAGCCTTTGGAATCCTGCGATTTCCGGGGATCGCGCCAGAATTGGGCGCGGACGCTTACAATGTCTGCAGGCTAGACCGAGTCGCGTTTTAGTCAATCACTCGGGGCCCGTCACACAGCCGTCGTACCCGCGATCCACCGTTCAGACATGATTCGTCTTTCGCCCGTTGACGGGACCCGGTTGTGCCGGCCTGAGTCGAATCAGGCAGCACTAACCCTTTGGCTTCGCTCGCTCCATCAGCGCCGTGAGGTTCCGGTCAAGATCGAGGAGGACACCATCCACTCCGAGGACCCGTCAGGGTGGTGTGGATGCGAAGTGGCGCGCCCCGAACCCGTCCGCCGCGGCGGACGGGTTCGGGCTGCGGGGCCTGGATGCGGCGGCGCTCGCCGAGCGCGTGCCGCACGAGGTTCGGCAGCCTGCCACTCGACCGGCGCCAGCGTCGTGATGATGCGTGGACCGCCCGGTCCCACCATCCGCGATTTGTGCCGTCCCAGGTGCGGGTACGCCCGAAATGCAGAAAGGCGCCGGGTGGGCCGGCGCCTTCGTTTCGTAACGTAGAAATGGCCGCGCCTAGGGCTTCCACGGCTCGTAGTCGCCCGTGACGCGCGGGCGGCTTTCGGCGGTCAGGACCGAGCCCTTCGGCCGGTACGCGGCCGGAGAGCCCGTCATGTTGGGCAGGTGGGCCTTCTCCCAGGCCCGGGGCCGGTATCCGGCCTCGGTCGGGGTGACGTCACCATTGTGGTGGAGCCATGCGCTCCAGCCCGGCGGGACGCGCGAGGCATCGACAAGACCGTTGTAAATCACCCAGCGGCGGTCGTTGCGGTCCACGAAGTAGCGGTTGCCGAGTTCGTCCGTCCCGACCTTGCGGCCACGGCGCGCGGTGTACCACCAGGTGCCGAGCGTCTGGCCGTTCCACCACGTGAAGATCATCAAGAGCAGCTTCTTCATGCGCGTTCTCCCGGCCACACCTTAGAAGCGGGGCGAAGGCCCCGCTAGAAGAAAGTCCGCCGCTGCCACCATCCGCCGCGCTTGGGCTGCGCCTGCTCCGGCTCCGGCGGCGTGCTTTCCGCGACCAGTGCGGTGGGACGGACCTCCTCGGGGTGCGCGTTCCTGACAGGCTCCTCGACGCGGACCTCCTCGTGCCGAATGGCAGGCGGCTCGTCCGACATCACCTGCGCGGCGACTTCGACCGGAACCTCGGCGCCCAGCTCGGCCGCGATCGCATAGGACTGGCTCACCGCATCCGCGTGTCCGTTGGCACCCGATTCCATCGTTGGCGCTGTCGTCTCGCCCTCGGCCGTCTCGGCCGGCGCCACCGTGTCGCCGTCGGTCCGCCGCGAACGGCGGCCGCCACGTCGACCACGACGCCGACGGCGCGGCTGGCCGTCCGGGTCGAGGCCCGAACCATTGTCGCCCTCGCCGTCGGTCCCTCCTTCGACTTCGTCCTCGCCGGCGGGGCCGGCACCATCGGCAATGCTCTCGGCAACCAGTGCCGCGTCCCGGTGGCTCTCGTCACCAGCCTCGTCGGCTGGCTGGCCGCCTTCACCCGCCTGCAGTTCGCGGCCTTCGCCACCGCCACGCCGGCGCCGACGCCGACGCTTGCGGCGACGTTCGCCGTCCTCCGACGCGCGGCCGTCCTGCTGCGGCCGGTCCTCGCCGCCCTCTTCGGACTCTTCGATCTCGTCGTCCGCCTCGGCCTCGTCCTCGATCTCGACGATCTCGGGCTCGGTCTCGATGGTCTCCTCGCCCGGCTGTACCGAGGTCGGCTGGATCGAAGTCGTCAGCACCGGGCGGACCGTCACCAGTTCGCCGCGCTCGAGCACGAAGTGGGCGGCGGTGTTGACGGTCTCGTCGGCCATGATCGTGATCGTCAGGCCGAACTGCGCCTCGAGCGCGGTCAGATGCGAGCGCTTCTGGTTGAGGATGTAGAGGGCAACGTTGGTGCGCGTGCGGATGATGAGGTTGTGCGCGGCCGACTTGAGGAGTTGATCCTCGATCGAGCGCAGCACGTGCAGCGACACGGATGCCGGCGAGCGGACATGACCGGTGCCCATGCAGTGCGGGCACATCTCGGTCGTGCTCTCGAGGACCCCGGTGCGGATGCGCTGGCGTGACATCTCGAGGAGGCCGAAATGCGAGATGCGGCCGACCTGAATGCGGGCGCGGTCGTCCGTGAGCGCTTCCTTGATGCGGCGCTCGACGGAGCGGTTGTTCCGCCGCTCTTCCATGTCGATGTAGTCGATGACGATCAGGCCGGCGAGATCGCGGAGCCGGAGCTGCCGCGCCACTTCGTCGGAGGCCTCGAGGTTCGTCTGGTGCGCGGTGTCCTCGATGTTGTGCTCGCGGGTCGACCTGCCCGAGTTCACGTCGATCGAAACGAGCGCTTCGGTCTGGTTGATGACGATGTAGCCGCCCGAAGGCAGCGGAACGTGCGGCGAGAACATCGCATCGAGCTGCGGCTCGATGCCGTGGCGCGCGAAGAGCGGCTGAGATTCCTTGTAGGGCTGGACGTTCTTGGCGTGGCTCGGCATGAGCATCCGCATGAAGTCCTTGGCCT
>CAXNGA010000095.1:0-6654 GCA_964201375.1 Kaistiaceae bacterium | reverse complement strand
CGCGAGCATCCGGAACAGTGGCTCTGGCTGCACGATCGGTGGGGGGACGATCCGAAAGCGCACCATCTCACCTCTCCCCTGGGTGGGGAGAGGTGAGAGAGCGATGTTTGCCTTTCGTTCACGGCGCTGGCAGGATCAGGAAATGTTCGGCGAGGATTTGTTCGACCTTCCCCGCGACGGGCGGCAGTCCGACACGGCGCTGATGGTGCAGCGCGGCGTGGGAAGGCTGCTGCGCGCGTCCGGACTGGTGATCGTGACGGAGCTGCCGCTCGCCTCGGGGCGGCGGGCGGATGTGGTCGCGATCAACGAGAGCGGGGATTTCTGGATCGTCGAGGTGAAATCCTCGGTGGAGGATTTCCGCTGCGACCTCAAATGGCCGGACTATCGGCTCCACTGCGACCGGCTGTTCTTCGCCACGCATCCGGACGTGCCGGCGGAGATCTTTCCGGGCGATGCCGGGCTCATCGTCGCCGATTCATTCGGCGCCGAAATCGCACGCCACGCGCCGGAGCACCGCATGGCCGGCTCGACGCGGCGGGCGATGCTGCTGCGGTTTGCCCGTGCTGCCGCGGCGCGGCTGCACACGCTGTACGACCCGCAGGCGGCTTAGGACGGCCAAGGCTCCAATATCGTCATGGTCGTGCCCGTCACCACCATCCACGGCTTTCTCGTGAGTGGGAAGCAAGGCGTGGATGGTCGGGACAAAGCCCGACCAGGACGAGGAAGGGTCGGCGTCGGGGGCGTGCGCGGGAGTGCGACCGTCTAGTTCAGCTGGCGCGGCGAGTTCGGGATGTCGAGGGAGAAGGCCGGGATGGCGACGTCGAAGCTCTCGCCGGCCTCGGTTTCCATCGCATAGGTGCCGACCATGATGCCCGAGGGCGTCGTGAGCGGGCAGCCGCTGGTGTATTCGAAGCTTTCGCCGGGTCTCAGCACGGGCTGCTTGCCGATCACGCCCGGGCCGACGACGTCCTGGGCGCGGCCATTGCCGTCGGTGATGTGCCAGGCGCGGGAGCGGAGCTGCACCGTGTCGATGCCGAGGTTCAGGATCTCGATCGTGTAGGCCCAGAAATAGCGGGACTCGTCGGGGGACGAGCGGTCGCCGAGGAAGCTCGGCTTGACCGTCACCTGGATGGATCGCGTGGTCGCCCGGTACATGACGCTGCCTGCTGTGACACGCGGCTGTAGACCAGCGGGCGCGGGTTAACAAGCCGACAAAATGGGGCGAACGCCACCAACCCGCTAACCCCTTTCGTCACCCCGGCGAAGGCCGGGGCCCATGGTGAGTCCCGGCAGGTCAATCAGGCCACATGGGTCCCGGCCTTCGCCGGGATGACGATGGAAGGTGATGGGCGGGAAGGTACTACAGCAGCGTGTCCAGACCCGCGGTGATGTCCGCCACTAGGTCCCGCACGTCCTCCAGCCCGACCGACAGCCGCAGCATGCCCTCGCCGATGCCGAGGCGGGCGCGGGCTTCGGGCGTCAGGCGCTGGTGGGTGGTGGTCGGCGGGTGGGTGATGATGCTCTTGGAATCGCCGAGGTTGTTGGAGATCGAGATGAGGCGGAGGGCGTTCTCGACCCTGAAGGCCTCGGCCCGGCCGCCCTTCACCTCGAAGGCGATCATCGTCGAGGCGCCGGTCATCTGGCGCTGCGCCAGCTCGTACTGCGGGTGGTCTTTCCGGCCGGGGTAGAGGACGCGCTTCACCGCCGGGTGGGTGGCAATCGCGTCGGCGAGGATCGCGGCGTTCGCGGTCTGGCGTTCCACGCGGAGCGGCAGCGTCTCGAGGCCCTTCAGCAGCACCCAGGCGTTGAACGGGCTCATCGACGGGCCCGTGTTCTTCAGGATCGAGTGCGCGGCCTCGATGAACTTCGCGTCGCCGAGCACCACGCCGCCGAGGCAGCGCCCCTGCCCGTCGATGTGCTTCGTCGCGGAATAGACAACGACGTCGGCGCCGAGCTGCAGCGGGTGCTGCTGCAGGGGCGTTGCGAACACGTTGTCGACCACGAGCTTTGCGCCGGCCTCGTGGGCAATCTTCGCGACGGCTGCGATGTCGACCAGTTCCAGCGTCGGGTTGGTCGGGCTTTCGATGAAGAAGGCCTTCGTGTTCGGCCGCACCGCGGCGCGCCACGCGTCGAGGTCCTTCCCATCGACCAGCGTCGAGGCGACGCCGAAGCGCGGCAGGAAATCCTCCACGACATAGAGGCAGCCGCCGAACAGGGCGCGGGCCGAAACGATGTGGTCGCCGGCGCGCAGCAGCGCCATCAGCGCCAGGGTGACGGCGGCCATGCCGGAGGCGGTGGCGCGGGCATCCTCGGCGCCTTCGAGGAGCATCATCCGCTCCTCGAACATCCGCACCGTCGGGTTGGCGTAGCGCGAGTAGACATAGCCGGGATCGGCGCCGGTGAAGCGCGCCTCGGCGGCCTCGGCGTTCGGGTAGACGTAGCTCTGCGTCAGGAACAGCGCCTCGGAGAGCTCGCCATGCTGCGACCGCTCCACCCCGCCATGCACCAGCTTCGTCGCCGCGTGCCAGTCCGCCGCCCGCCTGTCCACCATCATCCGCCTCCTGCCCGGCGTCCATCCGGACAACAAAAAACCCGGCCGAAACGTTCGGGCCGGGCGGATTCCACCCCGGCCCTTTAGCGATTTCTTTTACGTGGCTGCAAGCCGGCCGGCTCAAATGGACCACGGAACGGCGCGTGGCTTACGCCCGTTGCAGGAACTCGTCAAATGCTGCGGGGCCGCGGCTGGTCCGTGTTGCCGCCTGCCCCGCCAGTCGTTAAGCCTCGGCGCAAGAAGGCGGCGGAGCAGCGAAGGACCCGATGTCGAGTACGGTCGAGGGCATTCTTCCCGCGCAGGCCATCGAGGCAATGGCACTGGCGGGCGCAGTTCGCGCTGCCCGCCCCTTCGACCGCGACCAGATCCAGCCGGCGAGCCTCGACCTTCGCGCCGGCGCCGTGGCGATCCGCGTCCGCGCGAGCTTCCTCCCCGGCCGCGGCGTGACCGTCGCGCAGCGGCTGGAACAGCTCCGGCTGCACGAGATCGACCTGTCGAACGGCGCGGTGCTCGAGACCGGCTGCGTCTACATCGTCCCGCTGCTCGAAAGCCTCGCGCTGCCGGCGGACGTGACGGCGAACGCCAACCCGAAATCCTCCACCGGCCGGCTCGACATCTTCACCCGGATCATCACGGACCGGGCGCAGGAGTTCGACAGCGTTCCCGCCGGATATACCGGGCCGCTGTACCTCGAGGTCTCGCCACGGACATTCCCGATCGTGATGCGGACCGGATCGCGCCTGTCGCAGATCCGCTTCCGCCGGGGCCGCGCGCGCCTGACCGACGCGGACCTTCGCACGATGCAGGCGGACCACGCGCTCGTGGACGGCGCGGCGCAGATCGACAACGGCCTGGTCCTGTCGATCGACCTGGGACAGCCGCAGGGCGAGATCGTCGGCTACCGCGCCAAGCGGCATACGGGCGTGATCGACGTCGATGCACGCGGCGCGCAGGAGCTCCTCGACTTCTGGGACCCGATCGTGGCGCGCGGGCGGGGCGAACTGATCCTCGACCCCGACCAGTTCTACATCCTCGTTTCGCGCGAGGCGGTGCACGTGCCGCCCGACTACGCCGCCGAAATGGTGCCGTTCGACCCGCTCGTCGGCGAATTCCGCGTCCACTATGCCGGATTCTTCGACCCCGGCTTCGGCCACTCCGCCACCGGCGGCGTCGGCAGCCGCGCCGTGATGGAGGTGCGGAGCCACGAGGTGCCGTTCATCCTCGAACACGGCCAGATCGTCTGCCGTCTCGTCTACGAGCGCATGGCCGAGCGCCCGAAGTTCCTCTACGGCTCGGCGATCGGCTCGAACTACCAGGCGCAGGGCCTGAAGCTGTCGAAGCATTTCCGGTAGCGGCACCTGCCACGACGTTCGAGTCGGTCGGCGGCCGGTTTCCGGGAACGTTGGCGCCGCGCTACTGCTTCCGCCCGTCATTCGGCGACGCCGCCTCGGGCACTTCGGTCCCTGCCGGGGGCTCGCAGTACACGCGCTGCAGCGCGGCCAGCACCTCCGCCACTTCCGGCGACGCCAGGCGGTAGCGGATCGACTGCCCGTCACGCCGCGCAGTCACGAGCCTGAGGGCCCGCAGCCGCGCCAGGTGCTGAGAAAGCGGTGACTGCGAAAGGCCTACCCGCGTGGACAGCTGCCCCACGCTGAGCTCCTTGCCGAGCAGGTGGCAGAGGATGAGGAGCCGCCTGGGGTTCGCCATGGCGGAAAGCAGTCCGGACGCCTCTTCGATGCGGGGCTCGAGGTCGGTGATGATGGTCATATTGACAAATTAGAATATTCTAATATTCTGGTCAATATCGGCCGGCCGGGAGTCGGCCCTCCCAGTCCCACGAGGACCGTGAAGGAGACTGAACATGGCGAACTTCAGGCAAGCTCCGCAGGTGGTTGTTTCGGCGGCCGACGCGAGGGGTGGAGAAGGCCCCGAGAGCGGCACGATCGGCGACACGCTGGTGCCGATGCTGATCAGCGTCCTCGGCCTGACCCTGGTGGGCGTTGCCGCAGCACTTCTGATCACAATACTCTGACCGCAGCCGTTGCAGATCAACCCCCGTACCCGGCCAGTCTGAACTGACCGCCGAAAGGTTCGTGACATGTCCTTCGCTTCAAGCAGTTTCGCTCAGTTCCTTGCCGGCCGGAGCGGCCGTCTGCTGAGGATCGCCGCAGGCATCGCGCTGATCGCCGCCGGCTTCGTCCTGCGGGATTCCCCGGCGGGCATCATCCTGATGGTGGTCGGCGTCATGCCGCTGGCAGCGGGTGTCTTCGACTTCTGCATCCTCAGTCCACTGTTCGGCGGCCCGTTCAGCGGTTCGCGGATCAGGGCCTGCCGCAGGCCCTGATCGCCGCTGCCTTGGCGGGCCGCGGATCGCGGCCTGATCGAGCCTTGCCTTTCGCCGCTGCGGCGGCCAAAGCGGATCGCCCGCCGAAAGCACTGGCGGGCGACGGAGCACAGCGTTGGCGGGGAAACACAGACCCTCGACGGAACCGCGCTACGCCGCGTTCCTCAGGGGCGTCAACGTCGGTGGCGTCAGGGTGATCATGGCCGAGGTTCGCGCCATGGCCGAGGCAATGGGCCTTGTGGACGTGAAGACGCTGCTCCAGAGCGGCAATCTCGTGGTCGTCGATCCATTGGCGCGGACCACGGCCGAACTGGAGGCCCTGCTCGAGGCCGGTACGGAACGGACGTTCGGACGGGCGATCGACTACATGATCCGGACGCCCGCGGAGCTTGCCGCAGCCATCGCGGCCAACCCCTTCCCGGAGATGGCGAAGGACGATCCGAGCCACCTCGTCGTCCATTTCCTCAAGGGCAGGGCGCCGGACCAGGCCGCGCTCGCCGCCCTCAACGCCGCGATTGCCGGGCCGGAGCGCGTGGCGGTGGCAGGGCGCGAGCTGTACATCACCTATCCGGACGGGATCGGCACGTCGAAGCTCTCGAACAACCTCATCGAGAAGACGCTCGGCAGGCAGCGGGCAACCGGGCGCAACTGGAACACGGTACTGAAGGTCGCGGCGTTGGTGGCTGGATGAGCGGTTGTAGCATCCGCGTGCCAACCCCAATCCGCTCATCCCCGCGCAGGCGGGGACCCATCAAAATGGATGAAAGTCGGGCCGGAGGCCCGCCCGCGAAGCGTTGCGGAAGGGTTCTTGCGAAGAGAGATGGGTCCCCCGCCTGCGCGGGGATGAGCGGTCTTGGGGGCTGGTGGCTCCCGCCTAGCTGTTCCCGTCCGGCGCGGTGGGGGCGGCTTCGGAGGAGATCGTGGGCTCCTCGGCGGCCTTCGCCACCGGGGCCTTCGAGACGCCGACGAGCGCCGCGCGGAGCACGCGGTCGCCGATCGAGTAGCCGGCCTGGACGACCTGGACGACCGTGCCGGGCGCCACGGAGGCGTCCTCGACCTCGAACATCGCCTGCTGGCGGTGCGGGTCGAATTTCTCGCCCCTGGGCGAGAACTTCTTCACGCCATGCTTTTCCAGGAGGCGGTGGAATTCGTGGTCGGTCATCTCGACGCCCTGGATGAGGGAGGAGATCGCGCGTTCGGACTTTGCCTCCTCGGGAACGGCCGAGAGCGCGCGGCTGAGATTGTCGCCGATGCCGAGGAGATCGCCGGCAAAGCCCGTGATGGCGTACTGGCGGCCTTCGGCGAGCTCGCGCTGCTGGCGGCGCCGCAGATTCTCCATCTCGGCATTGGCGCGCAGGAGACGATCCCTGAGATCGCTGACTTCCGCCCGTGCGGCTTCCATCGCGGCGACGAACTCGGATTCCCTGCGCTCGGCTTCCGCCCCGGCGGTCGATGCTTCGGCGGCGGCGGCGACGGTCTGATCGCCTTCGGACTTGTCCATGGGCTGGTCGTTCATTGTGGCTCCGGCAAAAATTGCGGCGGTGCGGGATTTGGCCCCGATATCTGCGGTGGGCGGTCCGAAATCAAGGCGGGATGCCGAAGGTTCGACGCGGGGGCCGCCCCTTCGGTTCCGACGGTCGCGGAAGTCCCTCTGATGACAGGGGAATCGGCGGCGCCTCCTGCGGCGTCAGAGTCGCCGCAGCGCCACTTCCTCCACCCGGTGACTTGCGCCCTTCCGCAGGATGAGGTCGGCGCGGGG
>CAXNGA010000094.1:0-6694 GCA_964201375.1 Kaistiaceae bacterium | reverse complement strand
CGGGCCATCCTTCCAGGGACGGACCCTCTTCATACGCCGCGCCCGACAGAAGGCCGGCGGCCGGCAGCGGTCAAGCCGAAGCCGGCGGAAACCTTACCGCGAGGCGGTGCTGCGCCTCCCTGATCGTACGCGCATACCCCAACCCCGCTTGACGGCCCGTTTCCGCCGCTGCCAGAACGAACACCATGACCTTCACCAGCCTCTGCGTCTATTGCGGTGCCGCGCCCGGCATCGATCCCGACTACGCCGCCGGCGCCGAGCGGCTCGGCCAGCTGATGGCGGACTCAGGCATCCGGCTCATCTATGGCGGAGGTAGCGTCGGCCTCATGGGCATCGTGGCGCGCAGCGTCCTTCGAAATGGCGGGGCGGTGACAGGGATCATCCCGCGCTTCCTCAAGGACCGCGAGATCATGCTGCGGGAGGCAACCGACCTCATCGTCACCACCGACATGCACGAGCGGAAGCGGCTGATGTTCGACCGCTCCGACGCCTTCCTCGCCCTTCCCGGCGGCATCGGCACGCTCGAGGAGACGGTCGAGATGATGACCTGGGCGCAGCTCGGCCAGCACGCCAAGCCGATCGTCCTCGCCAATCTCAAGGGGTTCTGGGATCCGCTCGTAGCGCTCCTCCACCACATGGAGGCCGGGGGCTTCCTCCACGCGAGGCGCGACGGACGGGCGCTCTACACCAGCGTCGACCGCATCGAGGAGGTGCTGCCGGCGATCGGCGGCCTGGTGGCCGAGGCGCCAACCGACCTGCCCGACGCGCGGACGTATCTCATGTAGGGACGAAAGGGCGCGTTTCGGGGCGTGGCGTTGCCCCGATCGTCATGCGGGACTTGGTGTCCAGCGCGATGACGACGAAGGGGGAGTCGCAGGTGGAAGCGGGAGCGCCGTCGCTACGCCTCCGTCACCGCCGCGGACTCCACGACGGGCGCCACGCCAGCCTTCAGGAGCCGGAAGACGATGGCGTCGATGAGTGCGTCGAAGGACGCGTCGATGACGTTTTCCGAGACGCCGATCGTCGACCAGCGATTGCCGGCGCCGTCCACGCTCTCGATGAGAACGCGGGTGATCGCCTCGGTGCCGCCGTTGAGAATGCGGACCTTGTAGTCGACGAGTTCGAGGTCCGCCATCGTCGCCTGGTAGGCGCCGAGGTCCTTCCGGATCGCGCGGTCGAGCGCATTCACGGGGCCGTTGCCTTCGGCGACGTTGTGGAAGCGCCTGCCGCCGATCGACATCTTCACGACCGCCTCGGAGACGGAAACGAGCTTTCCGCGCGCGTTGTAACGGCGCTCCACGGTGACGTGGAAGCCGTCGACGACGAAATAGGTCGGCACTGTGCCCAGCCAGCGCCGGGCGAGGAGTTCGAACGAGGCGTCGGCGCTCTCATAGGCGTAGCCCGCGGCCTCGCGGCGCTTCAATTCGGCAAGGAGGCTGTCGACGCGGGGGTCGGCCCGGTCGAACGCAACGCCCATGCGATCGAGTTCAGCCAGAAGGTTCGACCGGCCCGCCTGGTCCGACACGAAGACGCGGCGGCGGTTGCCGACGGACTCCGGCGCCACGTGCTCGTAGGTCTGCGTGTCCTTGGCGAGCGCGGATGCGTGGATGCCGGCCTTCGTCGCGAAGGCCGACGCCCCGACATAGGGCGCCTGCCGGTCCGGCGTCCGGTTCAGCATCTCGTCGAAGCGGCGCGACAGGCGCGTGATGCCGGCCAGCGCGTCGGCGGTGATGCCGGTCTCGAAACGGTCGGCGTAGCCTGGCTTCAGCATCAGCGTCGGTATGATCGTGACGAGGTCAGCGTTGCCGCAGCGCTCACCGATGCCATTGAGCGTGCCCTGGATCTGGCGCGCACCGGCCCGTACCGCGGCGAGCGAATTGGCGATGGCGTTTCCGGTGTCGTCATGGGCGTGGATGCCGAGCTGGTCGCCGGGGACGGTTCGCGCAACCTCGCGGACGATGGCCTCCACCTCCTCCGGCAGGGTGCCGCCATTGGTGTCGCAGAGGACGACCCAGCGGGCCCCGGCGTCGTGGGCGGTCTTCGCCACGGCCATCGCGTAGGCGGGGTTCGCCTTGTAGCCGTCGAAGAAGTGCTCGCAGTCGAGGAGCGCCTCCTTCCCGTGCGCTCGCGCGGCTTCGACCGATACGCGGACGCTTTCGAGGTTGTCCTCGTTGCTGATGCCGAGGGCGACGCGGACCTGGTAGTCCGACGCCTTGGCGACGAAGCAGATGGCGTCTGCCTTCGCGTTGAGGAGCGCGCGGAGGCCGGGATCGTTGGAAACGCTGGCGCCGGCCTTCTTCACGCGGCCGAAGGCAGTGAACCTCGCGCGCTTGGTACGGCGGGCGGTGAAGAACTCCGTGTCGAGGGGGTTTGCACCGGGATAGCCGCCCTCGACGTAGTCCATTCCGAAGGAATCGAGGAGTTCCGCCACCAGTTCCTTGTCGATGAGCGTGAAGTCGATGCCCGGCGTCTGGGCCCCGTCGCGCAGCGTGGTATCGAACAGGCTGACTCGGTCCCTAGTCATCGACCGGCTCTTCCGGGGGCCAGATCGCGGTGTCGTGGTCCGGGTGCTGGCAGCTCACGACCGTGGCGAGGAACAGCGCTGCCTCGTGGCCGGGCCTGAGCGGCAGTCCCGGCAGGCCGTCGAAGAACGGCACCCGCTCCTCCCGGCTGACCTGGATGGTCGGCGGGACTGCCGACGGATCGTCGAACGCGCCGATTGCGAGTTCCACCCCCGCGGGATGCTCGAAGGTCAGCGGCGTTCCGCACTCGGCGCAGAAGCCGCGCTGGACGAGGTTGGAGCTCCGGAACCGCTTCGGCCGGCCACGCGTCCAGGTGAGGTCCGACACAGTGACGAGCGGTCCGAACAACGAGCCGAAAGCCTTCTGGCACATGCGGCAATGGCAGATCGAGGCGCGGCCGACCGCGCCGACGCGGAAGCGCACCGCGCCGCACTGGCAGCCGCCGGAGAGCGAGACGGGATGGTCGCTCACGCCTGTCCCGGCGGAACAGGCGGCAGGAAGAAACAGCGAGTCATCCGAATCGCCTGGCGGACTTCGTTGCGAAGCTGCTTGAACCGGAGTCTCAACGTGCCGCCTCCCAGGTCGTCGTGACCTCGCCCGTCGCCGGGTCACGGCGGTCGGTGAGGCGGATGCCGAGGGCCTCGAGTTCGCCGCGGATGCGGTCTGCCGCGGCAAAGTCTTTCGCGGTGCGGGCGGCGATGCGTGCGGCGAGCCTGTCTTCGATCTCCGCGCCGGACACGGCCAGGGTCGGGGCATGCGCGGCGCGCCACTCCACCAGCGCCTCGCGGCTGAAGCCGAGGAAGGCGAGCGAGCCGGCGAGCGATTTGTGGCCGGCACGGCTGCGGAGGCCGTGCAGCTCGGCGATCGCCCTGGGCGTGTTCAGGTCGTCATCAAGGGCCTCGATGACCGAAGCCGCCGGGCGCGGCTCCGCATCGTCCGACGCTGCGTCGAACCATTGGCCAAGCATCTTCTCGCTTTCCTCGAGCGATGAGACGGTCCAGTCGATCGGCTGGCGATAGTGCGTCCGCAGCATGTTGAGGCGCACGACGTCGCCCGGCCATTCCTTCAGTACGTCGCGGATGGTGATGAAGTTGCCGGTGCTCTTGGACATCTTCTCGCCCTCCACCTGGAGAAAGCCGTTGTGCATCCAGACCTGCGCCATGACACTGGTGCCGTGCGCACAACGCGACTGGGCGATCTCGTTCTCATGGTGCGGGAAGACGAGGTCGATGCCGCCGCCGTGGATGTCGAAGGTCGTGCCAAGGTGCTTGTCGGCCATGGCGGAGCACTCGAGGTGCCAGCCCGGGCGGCCGTTGCCGAAGGTCGACGGCCAGCTCGGCTCGCCCTCCTTCGAGGGCTTCCAGAGGACGAAATCCATCGGGTTGCGCTTGTACGGGGCGACCTCGACGCGGGCGCCGGCGATCATGTCGTCCAGCGACCGGTTCGACAGCTTGCCGTATTCGAGCGATCCGTCCGGGTTCTTCCAGGCGTGGACATCGAACAGCGCGTGCCCTTCGGCGACATAGGCGTAGCCGCGCTCGACGAGGCGCTCCGTCATCCGGAGCATCTCCTCGATATGGTCGGTGGCGCGGGGCTCCACCGTCGGCGGCAGCGTGCCGAGGGCAGCGACGTCCTCACGAAACTGCCGTTCGGTGCTGGCGGTGACACGGCGGATCGCCTGGTTGAGCGGCATGCCGGGGAAGTCGCGGGCCGCACGGGCGTTGATCTTGTCATCCACGTCCGTGATGTTGCGGACATAGGTGACGTGATCCTCGCCGTAGAGATGGCGGAGCATCCGGAACAGGAGGTCGAAAACGATGACCGGCCGCGCGTTGCCGATATGGGCGAGGTCATAGACCGTCGGCCCGCAGACATAGATTCGCACGTTCGACGGATCGAGGGGAGCGAAGGGCTCCTTCGACCGCGACAGCGTATTGAATAGCCGAAGGCCCGATTGGGCCGATTGCGTCTCAGCGGACACGAGAATAGCTCCCTGGCCCGCTGGCCGGGGGCAATCCTCTCGAGTGGTATCAGCAAGTCAGGAGGGGACCGCCTCAGCCAGCAGGGTTGCTAGCAGGTAATGTTGATCCGACAGATGCTGGATGCGCACGAAGGCGCCCGGGCCGTCATGGCCGGCGTCTTCGCGCATTCCAGTCGGACCGTCAAGCCCGTCGAAGCGATCGGGGGGCGCGCCTAGTGGCGCGCGCCCGCCGGACGGGCCGGGGCGGAGGTGTTGCCGCCGCCGAGGCCGCGCAGGATCGCAAGGACCAGCGTGGCGAGGAGTGCGGCCACGGCTGCCGTGTAGGCGAGCCATTTGATGCCCGTGAGTGTCAACCCGAGGTAGACGATGCCGTTCGCGGGATTCTCGCTGCCCAAGATGATCCAGAGGCAGATGTTCTCGCCGACATCGGCCACCAGTGCCGCCAGCCCGAACGAGAGAACGACGAGGCGGAGTCCCTCGGGCAGCGGGATCGCGAAGCGGCGGCCCGGCCCGGTGAGGAAGATGAAGAGGCTTGCGAACGCGAGGAAGAATGCCGGGGCGAAGAAGAGGTCCGCCACGAGGTGGTTGCCCGTGTAGTAGGATTGGTCGTCGTCGGTAAGTGCCGCCTTCAGGGCGTCGACATCCTCACCATGGAAGCCGAGGTAGTGCATGTCGAGGAGCATGACGGCGCGCTCTTCCTCGACGACGGCGGCGCCTTCGGCCGGCGTCTCGACGATGGTGGCCACGCCAGCGTCTATCGCCTCGCGGAGATGCGGGCCGGTGACGAAGGCGAGGTAGGCGCCAAGGGCGACCGCGATCACGAGGAACACGATCACTTGGCCGATGCCGATCCGATTGTCGTAGCGCTCTAGGACCACAGTCATCCCCCCAGGATTTCATGAAATGGCCGCCCGGTTCCCTCCGGGGCGTCCGACCAATGTCGCCGGTCTTTTATCCGCGTCGCGAAGTGTTGACCAGACTCAGAATGGCCGCACCCACTGGTTCCACCCTGCTGTGATGCGGCGACTGGAACTCCGTGTTATCCAGCGCGTTGGGGGCTTTGAATGCGGATCTGTGCGAATGCGGCTGGGATTGTGGGTCAAAGCGCTGTCGATGGCGGCCTCTGTGTTCGCTGCCACCCCGGCGGTCGCGCAGCAGGCCTGCCTGCAGCTTGAAAGCCAGCTCGCCGCGATTGACCGCGGCGGCGCCCAGCAGCAGTACAATCAGCTGAACGCCCAGTACCAGCAGCAGCGCGCGGCGTACGACGCCACCTATCGCCAGGCCGAGCAGGCGGGCTGCATCGTTCTGTTCCGCCGGTTCGCGCCGCCCCAGTGCACGGCGATCCTGAACAATCTCGACCAGCGCCAGGCTGGCGTGCGCCAGCTCGAGCAGGCGCTCGCAGCCGCCAATCCTGGCCAGGTCACAGCGCTCCGGGACAACCTGCTGCGGTCGCTCGCGGCCAACAATTGCGGCCCGCAGTATGCTGCCTATGGCGTCCAGCAGCAGGGCGGCGGCCTCCTCGACCGCCTCTTCGGGGCGAACACGGTGCCCTACCCGATCGGAGCCGTGCCGAGCGTCGAGACCTTCCGCACGGTCTGCGTCCGCTCCTGCGACGGCGGCTTCTTCCCGATCAGCTTTGCAACCACCCAGGCCCAGTTCGCCGCCGACGAGGCGGTCTGCCAGCAGCAGTGCCCCGGCGCGCAGCTATACGCGTACCGCAACCCGGGCGGTGACATGACGACCGCGACCAACATGGCGGGCGATCGCTACTCAACGAGCCCGAACGCATTCCTCTTCCAGACGGCGTTCAATCCCACCTGCGGCTGCCGTCCGGCGAGCGGGACGACGACTGCCGCGGTGACGCCCTACCTCCCCACGGCCGAGGAGCAGCTTGCCGCGCTGCGCTCGGTGGTACCGGTGCCGCTGCGCCGGCCGGAGCCGAGCGAGGATCCGGAGACGCTCGCCAACCGCGCCGGCGGCCTGACGCCCGGCATCGGCGCGACGCCGGCGGAAGCGACCGTCGCCGGCGTCACCGAGGGCGGGATACGGCTAATCGGGCCAGCGTACTACTACGCCCAATGAAGGGCAGGAGCGCCGCAAGCTCGGGCCCGTGATCCCGGCCCGTCAGGGCGAGGCGAAGCGGCATGAAGAGCTGCTTCCCCGACCGCCCGGTGGCGGCCTTCACTGCGCC
>CAXNGA010000093.1:0-6722 GCA_964201375.1 Kaistiaceae bacterium | reverse complement strand
TAGATGAGGATACGGCGCGCCGTGACGGCCTCGCCGGCAACGACCGGCAGCATCGGAACGCCGACCCGCCGGTAATCCTCGGTCTTCAAGAGCGCGAGCGCCCAGAAATGCGGCGGCGTCCACATGAAGATGATCAGGAAGAGCGTGATGCTCTCGATGCCGACCGAACCGCTGACCGCGGCCCAGCCGACGACGGGAGGCAGCGCGCCAGCTGCACCGCCGATGACGATGTTCTCGACCGTCCAGCGCTTGAGCCACATCGTGTAGACCACGGCGTAGAAGAAGATCGTGAAGGCAAGAAGCCCGCCGGCGACCCAGTTCGATGCGAGCCCCAGGATGGCGACGGAAAGGAACGAAAGGATGAGGCCGAAGGCGAGCGCCTCGTTCGGCGTCACGCGGCCAGCCGGAATGGGACGGGTCCGTGTTCGTGCCATGCGGGCGTCGATGTCGGCGTCGTACCACATGTTCAGGGCGCCCGACGCGCCCGCGCCGACGCCGATCGCAAGGATCGACACGAAGCCTACGAAGGGATTTATGCCGCCAGGGGCGAGGAGAAGTCCAACCACAGCGGTGAAGACCACCAGCGACATGACCCGCGGCTTGAGCAGCGCGAGATAGTCGCCCGCTGAGGCCATCGAGATGCGAGGCTCGGCGGCGGGGTCGATCTTGTCAACGAAAGCCATCGTCTCTCCTCCGCGCCGCGATCGTTGGTCCGAGGACCGCGGGCCGCCACTCGCGACGGCCCGCAGTCAATCGTGTCGCTACTTGATCTTCGGCAGCGTTTCCCAGGTGTGGAAGGGCGGCGGCGACGAGAGCTTCCACTCGAGAGTGGTTGCGCCCACGCCCCACGGGTTGGAACCCGCGGGCCGCTTCCGGGCAAAGCCCTGGAACACGCACCAGAGGAAGACCACCACGCCGACCGCCGAGATGTACGAGCCGATCGACGACACCATGTTCCAGCCGGCATACGCGTCGGGATAGTCGACGTAGCGGCGGGGCATGCCGGCGAAGCCGAGGAAGTGCTGCGGGAAGAAGGTGATGTTCGCGCCGACGAACATCAGCCAGAAGTGCAGCTTTCCGAGCGTCTCGTTGTAGGTGTAGCCCGTCATCTTCGGATACCAGTAGTACCAGCCAGCGAAGATCGCGAAGACGGCACCGAGCGACAGCACGTAGTGGAAATGCGCCACCACATAGTACGTGTCGTGGACGGCGCGGTCGAAGCCCGCGTTGGCCAGCTGGACGCCCGTCACGCCACCGAGCGTGAAGAGGAAGATGAAGCCGATCGCCCACAGCATCGGGGTCTTCAGCTCGATCGAGCCACCCCACATCGTGGCGATCCACGAGAACACTTTCACGCCCGTCGGAACCGCGATGACCATCGTGGCGGCGACGAAGTAGGCCTGCGCCTCGAGCGAGATGCCGGAAGTGAACATGTGGTGCGCCCACACGACGAAGCCGATGAAGCCGATGGCGACCATGGCGTAGGCCATGCCCAGGTAGCCGAAGACCGGCTTCTTCGAGAAGGTCGAGATGATGTGGGAGACCATGCCGAAGCCCGGCAGGATCAGGATGTACACCTCGGGGTGGCCGAAGAACCAGAAGAGGTGCTGGTAGAGCACCGGGTCGCCGCCCTCACCGGCGTTGAAGAAGGCGGTGCCGAAGTTTCGGTCGGTGAGCAGCATGGTGATCGCGCCGGCGAGAACCGGAAGCGAGAGAACGAGAAGGAACGCCGTGACCAGGATCGACCACACGAACAGCGGCATCTTGTGCAGGGTCATGCCCGGCGCACGCATGTTGAAGATGGTGGTGATGAAGTTGATCGCGCCAAGGATCGACGATGCGCCCGCCAGATGGAGGGAGAGGATCGCAAAGTCGACGGCCGGACCAGGAGCACCACTGGTCGACAATGGCGGATAGACGGTCCATCCACCACCGACGCCGGTGTCCGAGCCCACCGAGGGCATGAACAGCGAGATCACGAGGAGACCGAGCGCCGGCGGGAGGAGCCAGAACGAGATGTTGTTCATGCGCGGGAACGCCATGTCAGGCGCTCCGATCATGAGCGGGACGATCCAGTTGCCGAAGCCGCCGATCATCGCCGGCATGACCATGAAGAACACCATGATCAGGCCGTGGGCCGTCACGAACACGTTGAACGTGTGCGGATTGGAGAACACCTGCATGCCGGGAGCCATCAGTTCCATGCGCATGCCGATCGACAGGGCACCACCGATCAGGCCGCCGACGATGGCGAAGATCAGGTACATCGTGCCGATGTCTTTGTGGTTGGTCGAATAGACCCACCGGCGCCAACCGGTGGGATGACCGTGACCGTGGTCGTCGTGTGAGGCCGCTGCTCCGTAACCCGCCATGTTCAGCTCCCTAAAATCCGTGTCCGATACCTAGAGCGCCGCGACCTGCGCCGCACGCCGCTCGGCATCCCATTGATCGAGAAGGGCGTTGGCCCCAGCCTGGTCGCGGGCCTGCATCTCTGCGAGCCAAAGCTCGTACTGATCGGCCGTGACGACGTGCATCTCGATCGGCATGAAGTAGTGATTGCGGCCGCAGAGCTCAGAGCACTGGCCGTAGAAGATGCCCTCGCGATCCGCACGGAACCACGACTCGTTGATTCGGCCAGGGACCGCGTCCAGCTTCACGCCCATCGACTGGAGCGCAAAGGCGTGGATGACGCCCTGCGGCTCGGAGGTCACCTGAAGGCGGATGACGGTCGAGACCGGAACCACCATCGGGTTGTTGACCGAGAGGAGGCGAAGGTCGTTCGGACCAAGCTGTCCCTGCAACGGCTGCGACAGGAACTCGAAGCCGCCATCGTCCGGGTACTGGTAGGCCCAGAACCAGCCGAGACGGCCGGTTGCCTTGACCGTGATGTCGTCGTCCGAATTGTACCCCTCGATGATCCGGCCCGGATCGTACTGGGCGAAGAGCAGCGAGAAGGACGGGATCGCGATACCGACGAGGATCAGCACCGGGACGACGGTCCACAGCACCTCGATCATGGTGTTGTGCGTCGTCTTCGACGGAACCGGGTTCCGCTTCGCATTGAAGCGGATCATCACGATCGCCAGCAGGATCGTGACGAACACGGTGATCGCGGTGATCACGATCATCAGCCCGTTGTTGAAGCTGACGATGTTTTCCATGATCGGCGACGCCGCTTCAGGGAAATACAGCTGCCAGTCTTCGGCGTGCGCCTGTGCCAGCGCCGCGCCAGGCGCCAGAAGCGCCGCAGCCGCCACAAGGCTGCCTGCGATACGCCCCATCAATGCAATGCCCTTGGTCACTTGCCCCAAGCCCTCCGTGAACCCTACGTCTTCCCGAGACCGCCGCGGCGCCTCTGACGCCGTGCCGGTTAACCGATCCCGTATAATCTGTGCAAGCCGCGCATCGTCGCCGTACTCCCAGCGCCGGGTGCGTCTGCCGAGCGAAAACCCCCGTTTCGTCGGCACTTAGAAACAGAAACCACAAAGCCCAACTGTCTCGCAATGCCTGCGAAGGAGGCACGATGCGGCATTTTTGCAGCAGCCTTGAAAGCCGCACGACTCCTGCCGCCTTCCCACTCTTGATAAAGCCGTATCAGTGCCCCAATGCGTCGGCAACCAACATGGAGGCCTGTCCCACATGACGATTCGGAGACGCCGCGCGTCAGGCTCGATTCGGACCGCCGCCATACTCACCCTTGGGCTTCTTCCGGCCGCCGCTGGCCTTCCCGCCGCGGCGCAGGGAACGCCGGATCGGGCAATCGGGGACTGGATGCTCGAGTGCTCCCAGCCCGCCGGAGCCCAGGCCGAGCAGTGCTCGCTGACACAGCGCGTGTATGCATCGGATCGCAGCAATATCGGGCTGGACGTGATTGTGTTCCGCACAGCGGACAGGCAGGCGCAGCTCCTCCGCGTCTTCGCCCCGCTCGGCGTCCTTCTCCCCTACGGCCTTGGACTCCGCATCGACCAGGCCTCGATCGGCACGACCGAATTCGTGCGCTGCTTCTATCCGGAAGGCTGCATGGCCGAGGTCATCATCGACGACATCCTGCTCGGCCAGCTTCGCACGGGCACGGCGGCGGAATTCGTGATAGTCACCACTCCCGGGGAGCCCATCGGGGTTCCGATCTCCCTCCAGGGCTTCGCAGCGGGCTTTGACGCACTCCCGTAACCCGATGGTTTCGCGCCGCCTGTCGCGCCGGTCCGGCCTCATGACGGCCAGCGCCGCAGCGATGCTGCTCGCGCTTTCGCGCGTGGCGCCCGCCCAGCCCATGCCGGGGGAAGTGGTAACCGAGGCACATGGCGACTGGCTTACGCGCTGCTTCGACACCGACGCCACGCCACGCTGCGCCCTCACCCAGTATGTCGTCGCCGAGGACAGGCCGGGGACGGAGCTCCGTGTCGTGGTCTGGCGGGGCCTTGCTGCAGGCGACGGGCTCCAGGTGATCGCGCCGCTCGGTGTGGCGCTCAGCCGGGGCATTTCACTGTGGATAGACGCGGACGGCGTTGCGGGCTCGGCCGCCGCCGCTCGGATCGGCACGATTCCCTACGGGACCTGCAGGATCGACGGCTGCGCCGCTCAGGTCGTTCTCGACGCCAACACCCTCGCCCTCCTCCGTGCCGGCTCCACGGCGATCTTCGTGTTCTACCTCGATGGCGGCGAGGACGAGGCGATCGGCATCCCGATCTCGCTGACCGGATTCAGCGAAGGCTTCGATGCCCTTCGCGAATGACGCCGCGCCGGCCCGATTCCGCAATCTCCGTTCGCGATGCGCGGCACGAGGATGCGCCCGTCATCGTGCGGATGGCGGGTGATCTTTCCCGTCATGACGGCGACCCTGACACCTATCTCGACCTTGCGGCGGCAAAGGCCGACATCTTCGGCCCCCGGCCGTGGGTTTCCGCGCTCGTCGCGGAGATCGGCGGGGCTGTTGCCGGCATGCTGCTGTGGTACCCGGCCTACGAGACCGCCTGGGCGGCGCGCGGCGCATTCGTGGTGTCGCTGTGGGTGGACGATCCCTTCCGCCGCCGCGGGGTCGCGACCGCCCTCGTGGCCGCCGCCGCCGACCGCACGAGGAAGATCGGCGGCGAGTATCTGTGGTGGGCCTCCAAGCCTTCAAACCGGCGGGCCCATGCTACATATTCATCCCTCGGGGCGCTCGCCGAGCCGGTCATGGCCCACGCGCTGGTCATGGACGCCTTCGCAACGCTCGCCCGCCTCTCAGCCCCGGCCGAGGATTCTTCGAAATGACGGACTCTCCTGACAGCATCCTCTCCCGTGCCGGGCTCGACCGCGAGCAGGCCCGCCGCCTGGTTGCCGATGCCCTTTCCGGCGCCGACGACGGCGAACTCTATCTCGAACTGAGCCAGACCGAGGGCCTTGCCTTCGACAATGGCCGGCTGAAGACGGCGTCGTTCGACACGTCGCAGGGGTTCGGCCTCCGCTCGATCGCGGGGGACGCGGCAGGCTATGCCCATTCGGGCGAGATTTCAGAGGCATCGATCAAGCGTGCGGGCGAGGCGGTCGCGGCCGTGAAGCACGGCCACAGCGGCACCTATGCCGGACCGCCGCCGGGTACGAACCGGTCGCTCTATGGCGACGAGAACCCCCTCGCTTCCCCGACCTTCGCCGAGAAGGTGAAGCTTCTGGAAGAGATCGACGCATATGCGAGGGCCAGGGACCCCCGCGTGAAGCAGGTTTCGGCGACGATCGCCGGCTCCTGGCAGCAGGTCGAGATCCTGCGGGCCGATGGCACCTTCGTCCGTGACGTCCGCCCGCTCGTGCGCCTCAACGTACTCGTCCAGGTCGGCAATGGCGTCCGGCAGGAGCAGGGCAGCTACGGCACCGGCGGCCGGCAGGGTTTTGCCGCCTTCGTCACCCCCGACGTCTGGAAGGGCGCCGTCGACATCGCACTCGCCCAGGCGCTCGTGAACCTCGATGCCGAACCGGCGCCGGCGGGAACGTTCGACGTCGTCCTCGGCCCCGGCTGGCCGGGCGTGCTCCTCCACGAGGCGGTAGGTCACGGCCTCGAGGGCGATTTCAACCGCCGCGGGCAGAGCGCCTTCTCGGGCCTGATGGGCGAGAAGGTGGCGGCCGACGGTGTCACCGTCGTCGACGACGGCACGATCGAGAAGCGGCGCGGCTCGCTCACCATCGACGACGAGGGAACCCCGAGCCGGACGACGACGCTGATCGAGAACGGCATCCTCGTGGGCTACATGCAGGATCGCCAGAATGCCCGCCTCATGGGCATGCAGCCGACCGGGAACGGGCGGCGCCAGTCCTACGCCCACACCCCGATGCCGCGGATGACCAACACCTACATGCTCGCGGGAAACCGCGAGAAGGGCGAGATCATCGAATCGGTGAAGGACGGCATCTACGCCGTCTCGTTCGGCGGCGGCCAGGTCGACATCACGTCCGGCAAGTACGTGTTCCAGTGCACGGAGGCCTACCGCATCAGGGACGGCAAGGTCGGCAATCCGATCCGAGGCGCGATGCTGATCGGGAACGGACCCACCGACCTCAAGCGCATCTCGATGATCGGCAACGATCTTGCCCTCGATCCCGGCATCGGCATGTGCGGCAAGCATGGCCAGCTGGTTCCGGTCGGGGTAGGCCAGCCGACGCTCAGGGTCGACCAGCTCGTCGTCGGCGGCACCGCCACTTAGCAGCGCCGGGGGGCGATCATGCCGGAAGCAGTCGAGGCAGCGGCGCACGCG
>CAXNGA010000092.1:0-6727 GCA_964201375.1 Kaistiaceae bacterium | reverse complement strand
TACGATCATCCGCAGTTGAGCCAGCAGAAAGTGAAAGGGGAGCGGGACCCCGTCCCCCACGTTCTTCAGTTCGCAGCCAGGGTGCTGTTGAAGGTGTAGCGAGCAATCTTCCATTCGCCGTTGTCATCGCGCCCGAAGACGAACAGTTGCTGGCCGCCCCACGGGATAGTGGCGCCGTTGACGGCAAGAGTGCCAGTGCCCGTCGTGTGCGAGCGGACGAACGCCCAGTTCTCCGAGGCCACGACGACCTCGTCGATTGCGAAGTCGATGTTGTACGAGATCGTCTGGAATAAGCCGCCATAGGCCGCAAGAAGGGCATCCGTCCCGATCTGGGCCGGGACGTTCGGCGGCATGAAGACGCCATCGATCGTGTACAGCTGAACAATCGCGGCAGCGTTCGACGCGTTCAGGGCCGCCTCGTACTGGTCGACGACCTGGATGATCTGCGTTTCTGCCTCACCGGTCTGTGCCATGGCGACCCCGGTGCCGAGGGCGGCAACGACCGAGACCGCGGCCAGCGTCTTCGTGAACTTCATCATGTGAAACTCTCCTTTGCCAAACAGCGTGTTTGCCGTTGCGATGGAGATAACCCATCTTATTCATGAGCGCTCGGATTTCGGCAGCGGTTGTCAACGCCGGAGCAAAAATGCATCAGCCGGTGCCGTCGGAAGGGGGCGCTGGGGAGGCCTTCGGACGTTTGGCGATCAGGCTTGGAGTGTCTCGGCCGGCGGAGTGTCGGCCGGGGTGGAGCGATAGCGCCGCTTGCTCTGTTTGAGCTGGTAGCTGTCGCCGTTCATTTCCAGGATGTGGACGTGGTGACGTGGTGGATCAGCCGGTCGAGGAGAGCGCTCGCGCACTTCAGGCGAAAACTTCCGTCTCTGCTGCTTGTCCATCGCTCCATCCTCTCAAGAGTTGGAGCCTCCGACAAACCCGGGGCGGTTCACGCGAGATGCGCGAGCGTGAACTCACCCGCTTCCTCCCGGACGAAATGAAGACGCGGCGCTGAAGCGAACGCGCCGCGATCCTCGGGTCGTCGCCCCAGCGGGCCGCCTCGTCTGCCGCCGTTCCAGCCCTCCCAGCGTTCCGCCGTAGGCTCGAGAAGCGCACCTTACCGGCATGCGTCCATGTTGCGCGCCGCAGCCAGGTGCCGGAAGCCATCGCACCGGCGGTGCCGGTGAGGACGCCCAGGGACGTCGAGCGCCACGATCTTCTGATCGACCGGGCCTACGCCGCGGGCGGGGCGCTGCAGCGTCCCGATCAAACGGCCGAAGCGGCCTGCTCGCGGCGTCGGCGTCGCGGATAGGTGATGACCCGGACGACGTAGACCGCAACGCATACGGCTACGACCGCGATGCTGATCGGACCGATAAAGTCGCCGATCGCATCCGAGCCGCTGCCGAGCCAGTAGCCGGCCATCATGAGCGCCCCTGTCCAGACGAGCGAGCCGATGAAGGAGTAGAGGAGGAAGGTCCCCCACGACATGGCTGCGAGCCCCGCCGGCACCGAGATGATGGTGCGGATCGCCGGGATCAGCCTGCCGAACAGAACGACGATGTGCCCGCGCCGCACGAACAGGGCGTCGGCGCGGTCGATGTCGCGCTGGGTGAGCGTGAGGATGCGGCCGAAGCGGTCGGCCCAGCGCCGCAGGCGGGATTCCCCGAACCACCGCGCGACGACGAACCACAGGGTCGCACCGGCGAGCGAGCCGAGGGTTCCGGCAAGGACGAGCGGCATCAGCGGCAGACTGCCTCGCGCCGCCGCATAGCCCGCGAGCGGCATGACGACCTCCGAGGGTATCGGCGGAAACACGTTCTCGACGAACATCAGCAGGAACACGCCCAACACGCCGGCACTCTCGATCAGCCGCTCGATCACTGCGTCCACGAAACGTCCCCGGCTCCGGTCGCGCCCGACGATCCGCGCGCTGCCCGAGGATATAGGCGGCCCGGAAGCTTCGGGTGAAGGGCCTGACCGACGAGTTCAGGGTTGCCGGGCCGTTCGGTCCGGCAGTCAGGCACGGGCGTCAGGGCCCTCCGGCGGCGATCGCAGCCGGAGGGCACCGCGGCGGCAAAGCTACTTCTTGGCCGCCTTGCCCCAGTTCCCCTTGCCGGCGGCCAGCGCGCCCTCGACGGAACTCTTCGAGTCCTTCTTGGGCTTCGCCACGGCCGACTTTTCCTTGCGGGGCTCGCGGTTCGATTTCTGCTGTTTTCCCATGTGCTCTTTCCTTGTCTTTTGCTGTCGTCTCTTGGGCGTCTGCCGTCTTAAAAGTCGCTCGCCACAATCACCTGAACGCCGCGGTGCTGCCTCGAGTAGACCTGCCGGGCGACCCGCTGGATCCGGTCCCGCCAGGTGTCGAATGCCTTCAGGACGTTCGGTTCCGTGTGCGCCAGGCGCGGCTCCAGCCCGTCGAGCGCCGCGACCTCGAGGACGAACGCGACCTCCGTCATCCCGTCATGGCCCCAGAAACGCACGCGGGCTGCGCCCTCGTCGTAGCTCCTGCTGGTGTTTGGAAACGCGAGTGCCATCGGGACATTCCTTCTTTGGCAGGGGCGCCGGTGCTCTAGCGGGCGCGCGCCATGTGCCTGACGATTGCCGCCTCTGGTCTGCAGATGGGCGCGTCCGCGGCGCAGGCGGGCTCACTGAAAGGATACCGAGGACGCTTTGTAGAGGGTCAGGACGTCGCTCTGGGCGATTGGACCGCGCTCGGTGTAGATTCTGATGTCCGCCGCATTGGAGATCGACTCGACGGAGAATTTCACCGCCTCCGCCAGCGTTTCGAACCGGCGATAGGCGATCCCGCGTCCGATCCGGCCGGCTCTCCTGGGCAACCAGAAGACATCCGCGCTCTCGGACAATTGCTGCGCCAGCCTGGTGGCATCGGCAGCAACGGGCGCGGTGAACTCTGCAGCAGTCGAACTGGTTTCGGCCGCGTCGATCACGCGAAAACTGCGGTAAGGCGGTAGGACGAGATCACATTTCCGGCGATCTGAAGTGAAGAAGGCCTGAGGCTTGCCGACTGGAAACCCGAGCAATTCGCCCGCTCGTCTTCTCTCGCAGTTCTTTCGTCTGCGCGCGTGACTTTGTTGATCATTCCCGAAACATGGGGCTTAATACGTCACAATGCAAATATTGATTTGCATGGAGCGAGTCATCGACAGCCTGTCGTTCCTCGCCTTCCGCCGTACAGCACGCCGTTGAATGCCAGACGACGCGGCGCATCCGGTGGCACTTCCATCGCCCCGACTGAACTCGATGCGGCCTGTTCATCGACGGAAGGGCCGCGGACCCAGCCCGTCGTCGCCGCCGGGCGTCGCCTGGGGGACGGTCCAAGTTCCGCGCTAGGCCCGGCTGCCTGCGTGCGATTTGCCGCCGATTGCGGCCGCCTCGCGGAACGAGACGAGGCGCTTGCTCTGCTCGTCCCAAAGCGCCAGCCGCGCCGCGCGGAAACTCATCCCGAGCGTGAGCCGGCCGCGATCACGGAGTTCCGGAAAGTCCTTCAGCACCTGACCGAGCCGGTAGAACGGGATGCGGCTTGCGAGATGGTGGACGTGGTGAATCCCGATGTTGGCCGTGAACCAGCGCAGCACGGCCGGCAGGTCGTAGTGCGAACTGCCATGCAGCGCGCCTTTCTGGAACGTCCAGTCTTCCTCCGTCGCCCAGTAGGTATCCTGGAACTGGTGCTGCACGAAGAACAGCCAGATGCCGACCGCGCCCGCGGCGATCGTCACCGGCAGTTGCACGAGCAGGAACGGCCCGACGCCGACCGCCCAGATGATGACGCCGAACAGCACGGCGATCGCAAGGTTCGTTCCCATCGTGCTCAGCCACGGGCCGATGCCGTTCCGCATCAGCCCCATCGGGAGGCGGTGCCGGAGGACGAATGTGACGATGGAGCCGAGAAGAAGGAGTATGGCGGGGTTGCGGTAGGTCCGGTAGCTGAAGCGCCTGACCTTCGACATCGCGGCGTACTCGGCGACCGTGAGGGTCAGCAGATCGCCCATGCCGCGCTGGTCGAGATTGCCCGCCGAAGCGTGGTGTACCGCGTGGGTGCGCCGCCAGTAGTCGTAGGGCGTGAGGGTGAAGACGCCGATCGCCCGGCCGATCCAGTCATTGGCCCGCCGGTGCCGGAAGAGGGTGCCATGGCCGCAATCGTGCTGGATCATGAAGAGCCGCACCAGGAACGCTGCGGCCGGAAGGGCAAGGACTACGCCCCACCAGTGCCCGAGCGCTGCCAGCGCCAGTGCGCCGCCCCAGAAGAGCATGAACGGGACGGCGGTCGTGGCGATCTCGAACAGCGACCGCGCCCGGCGCGCCTCGCGATACGCCCCGAGAATCCGCGTCCAGCGCCGGTCGTCGGGATCGCCCTCTGAACTCGTCCACTGGGGCCCGACAGCCAGGTCGTCCATTCGCGCATCCTCTTCCCGGGAGCAGCGAAGGCACGGCCGCCGGCCACGACGGAGCGCAGTCAGTGCCAGTTGCTTGGGTTGGATAGAGATGGTGCAAAAGCGGCCCCCGCGCAATGGAGGCCGGGCTCGATTGGCGCCGAACCTGGCGGAAATTCACGGCGGGCGCAGAATCGTTTCGAACGGTGGCCCGGGGAGACACCCGCCGACGTCGACCGCGGGTGCGGGCTGCGCGCCCGCGTCCCTGAGACGCATGGTTCCGCGCCTGTGGCGACGGGGCTCGGCCGCAGCCTCCTGCCGTCGCAGCCGCCCCGCGGGCACGCCTTCACATATCTGACGACGACCGGGTGTAACCGGCTGGGCGTGATCGTGCTCCCCACCGGGAATCACTGATGACCCCTTCGCGGCGAGATGCTCTCAAGCTCTTCGGTGCGGCCGCTTTCGGGACGGCATCGTTCGCCTCCGACGCCGGCACGGCCATCGCCCCGGATGCGCGGCTTTACCCAGGCGGCCAGGCCGGTCGCCTCCCGATCGTCCAGGGGGCTACCGACCGGTCGTCCGCTGCCTTCATCCTCCTCGTGCCGAGCGATGCCGGGCTTGCGGTCGACATTCGGGACGGCGAGGGCCGGGCGGTTGCAGCGCGCATCGTCAACCGTTTCGACCTGCCCCTCGCGGGCGTCAGCACGATCGAAATGGTCGCGACGGGCCTCGTTCCCCGACGCGATTTCTCTTTGACCGTGATCGACGATGCCGGCGCGAGCCTCGATCGCCGGATCTTCCAGTCGCTGGAAACCGATCGGCCGACTGCACGTTTCGCCGTCGCGAGCTGCATGGACGAAAGGTTCGGGCAGCAGGCGATCACCATGTGGGAGGCCATGGCGCGCGAGGCCCCCGACTTCGTCGTGCTGCTCGGCGACACCTGCTATGCCGACCGTCGCAATCCCGAGCGGAACGAAGCCGGCTACGCGAGGCGCTATGCCGAGACGCGGCTTGCGTTGTCCTGGTTCCGGTTCGAGCGTCTCGTGCCCACCTTCGCAGTCTGGGACGACCACGACTTCGGTGCCGACAACGCCGATAGGTCGTTCCGGCACGCCTCCTTCACCAGGCAACTATTCGACTCGTTCTGGGGGACCGCGGCGAATGCCGCATGGCATCGCGGCTTCGGCGTCGGGAGCCGGATCGAAGCCTTCGGTCAGCGCTTCTACCTCATGGACGACCGGACCTATCGGGATCCGCCGAGGCAGGCGGGTGGGCGTCAATGGGGCGCCGAGCAAACCGACTGGCTGTTTTCCGAGCTGAGCGTGGGCGACCATCCCTCGTGGATCATGAATGGTGGTCAGTTCTTCGGCAGACCACTCTTCATGGAATCGATGGAGGGCAATCATCCCGACGAGCTGCGTGAGATCGTAACCCGGCTATCCAGTATTGCCGCGCCGGTCGCTCTCGTCTCCGGCGACGTGCACTTCTCGGCGATCTCCGCCATCGGCCCTGAGCGCTTCGGCTATCCGACCTACGAGTTCACCTCCAGCTCGATCCACAGCACGTTCAACCCGGGGCCGATCCGGAGAGGCAATCTCGTAGCCGAGCGCCGGCACAACTTCATGGTGTTCGACGTCGACACACGCGCATCGTGGCAGATCGGCGCCCGCGCGGTCCTCGGTGACAACGCGGTCGCCTTCGCCCAGGGTCTGACCATCTCGCGATAGCGGTAGGGGCCCGGTCTCGCGCCACTCGGGATGGTGTTGGCGGCCAGGCGTCGATCCCGGTGACCCCGCGACAGGGGGGCGCCCGGTCCCCACAGAAGGCGCGCGACCGCCGCTCCGGCGAAAGCTGCCCCGGTCAGCGAAGGGAGTCCTCTCTTCGGCACCGCGGCCGGCGCTGTCATGCGTCACGATAGTTTCGCATGACGCGATTATCCTGCGGCCATGAAGCGCAAGAGAATCGCACCCGATCAGCTTTCGGTAGCCCAGTTTGAAGCGCTGCGGAATCTCCGCTCGCCGAACAGGAGCATGCCGATCCACCTGCTGCACGAGTTCCCCGGTACGCGGCTCGCACGGATGCACCGCGGTGGAGCGGTCCTGACGACCCGGGGTCGCGAGTTGCTGGCCTCCGGTAGCTTCAAGCTCTGGCGTAGCGTGGCATGAGACGGTGCTGGAGTGCCGTCCCTCGATGGGTCTAGGACGTATCGACATTCGGGATTCCCCGTGGGGACGAACAGTGATTCATAGGGCTCCGTGTTTTGACACGGAGCACGTTTTTGGCGACGAAGCGGTACGAACTGGACGACGCGCAGTGGGGGAGGATTGCCGGGTTATTGCCCGGCA
>CAXNGA010000091.1:0-6841 GCA_964201375.1 Kaistiaceae bacterium | reverse complement strand
ACCGCAGCGCTGAATCTGCCTTCGCAGCGGGTGTTCGCGAAGCTCGGCTTCGCGAGGGCGGCTGCCGACGACTATGGCCACCCTCGCATCGCGCAGGACCACAAGCTGCGACCGCACGTGGCCTATCGCCTCGCCAATCTGCGGCGGGCGGCCCCGCCGGACACCTGATCGCTACGGCTGGAGCCGCACCCACTCGAATCGCGTGACGCCATCCGGCGTGGCGACGAAGAGGAGCGCCACGGTACGGCCAGCCTCTACTTCCGCGACGAGCCGAGCATCGACATCCGCCGCTGAAGTGATTGGAGCCTGGTTCGAGGCGGTGCCGATTCGGAGGATGATTTCGCCCGGCTCGAAGCCGCGTTCGGCAGCAAGGCTCGACGGCGTGACCCCCGTCACAACCACGCCGTCCGTCAGTGCCGGAACGATCGCGAACTCCGACCGAAGCTCCGGCGTGATGGGGGCAAGCATCAGGCCGAGAGCCTGCGCCGACATCTCCGGCAGCGGCGCCGGCTCCGGAACCGGCTCGCCGACGATCGCAACGGTGGGCTGATTGGCCGTCACCTCCGCGATCCGGACCATGATGGTCTGCTCGACGCCGTCGCGGAAGATGACGACCGGCACCGTGGAAGTGACGTCCGTCTCCGAAACCAGACGCGGCAGGTCGCGCATCTCGTTCACGACCCGACCATTCAGCGACAGAATGATATCCCCGGTGCGGATGCCGGCGGCCTCGGCGGGTGTCCCTTCGAAGACTTCCGCAACGAGGGCTCCGCGCGTCGCTGCTATCCCGAACGCCTCGGCGATGCCGGGCGTCACGTCCTGGATGCGGACGCCGATCTTGCCGCGCCGTGGCTGGCCGAACTCGATGATCTGGGCGACGACGCGGGCGGCCGTCTCGGATGGCACCGCGAACGCGACGCCGGCATTGGCGCCGCTCTGCGAGTAGATCGCTGTGTTGATGCCGATGACATCGCCGGCGAGGTTGAAGAGCGGACCGCCCGAATTGCCCTGGTTGATGGCCGTGTCTGTCTGGAGGAAGTTGTCGAACGGGCCCGCCCGGAGATCGCGGTTCCGGGCCGAGAGGATGCCCGCCGTGACCGTGCCGCCGAGGCCGAACGGGTTGCCGATCGCCATCACCCAGTCGCCGACCCGCACCGCCTCGGAACTACCGAACGAAACTGCATTGAGCGGCCGCGTCGGGCTGACGCGGAGAACCGCGATGTCGTTGAGCGGATCGGTGCCGACGAGTGTTGCGGCCAGCCGCGTCCCGTCATGGAACGTTGCCCAGATCTCCTCCGCCTCGTCGATGACGTGGTTGTTGGTGACGATGATGCCGGACGCGTCGATGACGAAGCCCGAGCCAACCCCCTGAACCTGCTGCAAGGGGGCGCCGTTGTCGCCGAAGAGATCCCCCAGTCCCTCGGGCAGATCGCCTCCCGGACCGAGCGGCAACGGCGCGCCTTCCGTCCCGAGTCCGATCGTCCGGGCCGTCGAAATGTTCACGACGGCATCGATCAGTCTGTCGGCAAGGTCGGCAAAGACCGGGAGGGTGACGAACGCCGCAGGCCCGTTGATCGCCGGCGTCTGGGCTCCCAGGGGCGGCGGCAGCACGAGGGGAATTGCCGCTACGGCGGCAAGGAGAATCGCGCGGCGCGACCGCACGAAACGAAGACCCGAGATCATGCGAACCCTCCACGTCCCTCGAGGGGTAACCTTAGCGGCCGCCATGCTCGCCGAAGCGAGCGAAATCACGCCTGACGCAAAGTTTATCCGCGCACGAGCCAGACGATCGCGACGCCAGCGGCAAGAGCGATGAGCCCAAGGATGCGGATGCTCCCGTCCGGCCCATCGAGCGCGCGTCGCATCGCGGCGCGCGCCGGCCCTGGGAGGAGGGCGTACAACGTGCCCTCGAGCGCCAGGGCCATACCGAGGCCGACGAGAAGATCACTCACTCATCGGCCTCGGTTGATTCTACGGGGTAACAGGCGCCGGTGTGACCGCGGCAGGATCGGCCGCGGGCGGAGTGGGCGCCGGATCTGCCGCGACCGGGGCAGGGTCAGGCGGGAGAAGCGCCGGATCGAGCGGCATCAGAAGCGGGTCGAGCGGGACCAGATTCGGATCGAACGGCGCGAGGGGCGCCGCCGGCACGATCGGGATTTCCCCCTCGGGAACCGGGATTTCCGGAACCGCGACGTCCGGAAGAACGATCGGGGCCATCCCTTCGCCAACGACGCCGAACTGGCCGAAGAACCGGAAGAAGTCCGTGGTCGGGTCGAGCACCATTGTCGTGGTGTTCGCCGTGAACCCCTGCTGGTAGGCCAGCATCGACCGGTAGAACGAGAAGAAGTCGGGGTCGATGCCGTAGGCGGCTGCGAAGATGGTGTTGGCCTGGGCGTCGCCGTCACCTCGGATCGTCTCTGCCCGCTGGTTCGCCAAAGCGATCGTCCGCGTGACGGTCGCATCGGCGACGGCGCGGATACTGCGGGCCTGCTCCTCGCCCTCCGCTCGGACCTGCGACGCCTGCGTCTGCCACAGGGTGCGCATGCGGTTGAAGACCGACTCGCTGATCTGCGACGGCAGATCGGCACGGCGGATGCGGACGTCGACGACCTCGACGCCGATCTCGGCGGCCTGTGCATTCACCTGCGTGGTGATCTGCAGCATCAGGGCCGACCGGTCCTGCGCCACGATCGACTGGAAGGTCGAGGGAGCCAGGACGTTTCGGACCGTCGACGACAGGATGTCGGCGAGGCGGGAGTTGGCGACGGAAATGTTGCCGTTGCTGGTGCTGGTGTAGAACTGGAGCGGGTTCACGATGCGATAGCGACCGAAGGCGTCCACCACGAGGCGGCCATCCTGGTTCGCGAACTCCACCGCCGGCGAGTTGATGTCGAGAAGCCGGCGCTCGAGATAGACGACGTTGTCGATGAGCGGGAGCTTGAAGTAGAGCCCGGGCTGGTCGGTCACCGTCACAGGCTGCCCGAACCGGAGCACGATCGCATTCTTCGTCGGATCGACGACGTAGATGCTGGCGAGTCCGATGATGGTCAGAACCGCAAGCGCAATGAGCGCTCCGATCCCGGCGATACGTCCGCGGCTCATCGTGCGGCCCCCGGGGTCAGGCCCTGCAGCGGCAGATAGGGCAGGATGTTGGTGTCAGTGGCCTGCATGATGATCTTGTTGGTTCCGGCAAGAATACCGGCCATGGTCTCGAGATAGATGCGCTCGCGGATGACTTCCGGCGCCTCGCGATAAGCTGCATAGACCTGGAGGAAGCGGTCGCCCTGGCCCTGCGCCTCGGCGATCGTCTGGTCACGGTAGGCGTTCGCACCCTCGACGATGCGGGACGCTTCGCCTCGTGCCTCCGGGATGATCCGGTTGGCGTAGGCGGTCGCCTCGTTCTGCAGCGCGATGCGGTTCTGGCCTGCGGTATCGATGTCGCGGTACGCATCGATGACCTGCGGCGGCGGGTCCACTTTCAGGATCTGGACGTCGGTGATGTTGATGCCGGCGTTGTACCCATCGAGGATCGACTGGGTCAGGTCGCGCGCCTCATCGCCGATGGCCGCACGACGCTCGGTCACGAGGATCGGAGCGAGCTGCGAGCGGCCGACGACCTCGCGCATGGCGCTCTCGGCCGCCGCCTTCACGGTCTCATCCGGATTCTGGAGGCTGAACAGGTAGGCCTGCGGATTGGCGATATCGACGCGCCAGAAGACCGAGAAGGCCACATCGACGATATTGCCTTCGGCGGTGAGCATCAGGCTCTCCTCAGGCGCATCGCGGAAAGTAGTGCCGGCAGCGTTGGTGTAGACGCGACCTATGGTGACCTCGTTGAGGCGCTGCACCGAGGGCGCGTAGACCGTTTCGATCGGGGCGGGAAGGCGGAAGTTGAGGCCGGGGCCGACCGTCCGGTTGTACTCGCCGAACCGGAGCACGACGCCCTGCTGGTCCGGTTCGACCCGGAACGTGAAGAAATTGTAGGCGAGGAAAGCGAGGATGACGATGACAACGCCGACAATGAGCAGCGGGCTCACGCTGCCGCCACCGGTGCCGCGACGGGGGAACACCTGTCGCAGGCGATCCTGACCACGGCGCAGGATCTCTTCGAGATCGGGCGTGCCGTTGCCACCACCGCCACCGCCGCCGGTGTTGCGGGGTCCCTGACCCCACGGCCCGCCGCCGCCACCGCCGCGCCAGCCGCCGCCACCGCTCATTTCATTGACAGTCGGCATTTCCACCCTTCCGTACTTGCTCCGCGGCATTGGCCGGGAGCGCATCGCCAAGTGCCATCGCTCAAGGGAATGGCCGGGTATAGGTGAAGGGGTACGCGACTGCAAACGCGCGAAACCTCCGAAACCTGCAATCCTGCAGGCTCCGCAGAACTCCGAACGTCATTGCGATGCTGACCGCCTTCCCTCCCATCAATTGTGAAAGTGGGGCTGCAGACCCCCTTGGTCAACCAGACGGCGGCGGAGTTCATGGTCTCCGCCGCCGGTAGACCACGAAGGTCGTCGCGTGACTGTCGCGCGGCCCCGGCACGGTCTCTTCGCTGGAAAGCACTTCAAAATCAGCGGATTGGATGGCCGGAAACGATGTATCGCCCGCTGGGTTCGCATGGACGTGCGTGATGTACAGCCTGTCCGCGAGACTGATCGTCGCGGCGTAGATAGTGCCGCCGCCGATGACCATGACCTCGTCGACGCCGAGGCATCGCGCTGTTTCCAGGGCGATCTCGATGCCCTCGCGGACGCCCCTTGCGGTCAGCGTTGGGGCGGCAAGCGGCGCGCCGCGCGTAACCACGATATTCGTGCGCCCTTCCAGCGGCTTGCCGAGGCTGTCGTACGTCTTCCGTCCCATCAAGACGGGTTTCCCCATCGTCATCGCCCTGAACCGCTTCATGTCGGTCGACAGCCGCCATGGCATGCCGCCATCGGCGCCGATGACGCCGTTGTCGGCGACCGCGGCGAACAGGCAGAGGGCAGGGGAGCGAGCGGCTTCGCTGGGTGGCGTGGACATTGCTTCGCGGCAGGAACGGGCCGTTCACCGAGAATCGGCTATGCTGCGCTGCAGGATAACCAGACCGCGGGGGTCACATGCTGTACCACGACATCCTCCTGTTCCTGCACTTCATCGGCCTCGCAATGGGCCTCGGTGTCGGTATCACCAACATGGTGGTCGCAAGGATGGTTTCTGCCGCAGCCACGCCCGACGCGGCCAGCGCGCTCCGCGCACTGCCGCCGATCCTGGCGCGCATCTCGATGGCCGGGCTCGTCGTCCTCGTGTTCAGCGGCCTTCTCCTCCTGTTCTGGTGGGGTTTCGGCGTCACCAACTTCACCTTCTGGCTGAAGATCGTCGCAGTCGCCGGCATGATCGGCATCGCGTACCTGATGTACCAGGCGCAGCGGAAGATCCGGGCCGGGGACCTCACCGCCGCCGCGCAGATGCGCCAGCTCGGCCCTGCGATGGGAGGCCTCGGCGTACTGGTCGTTCTCCTCTCGGTTCTCGCGCTCCACTAGCCCGGCCTTGCCTTGAAAGCCCGGCTGGGGATAGACACATCGGTCCTTGGCGCCGACGCGCCCCGGCCCACCCGTATGGATCGTCCGATGATCGCCCGCGATCGCAGCGCTGACGCCAGGACCGGCTCCCGCCGGGTCCCAGGCGTGCGCGCATCGGCCATCCGGCTTCGCACCCTCCTCCTTAGACGCCCCTGAGCGTCTCTGCCCGTGAGGGCGGACACTCAGGGGATGACGCAGGACACCGTCTGAGATTGGTCCCGCGAGGAGCGGGCAGGGATTGCGAGAAGGAAGCCTGTCATGAGCGCAGCACAAGAAGCCGGGGCCGGACACCAGCCGGCGACCCAGAAGGAACGCGTCTTCATCTTCGATACGACGCTCCGCGACGGCGAGCAGTCGCCGGGAGCCTCGATGACGCTGGACGAGAAGGTCCAGATTGCGATGCTCCTCGACGAAATGGGCGTCGACATCATCGAAGCCGGTTTCCCGATCGCCTCGCAGGGCGACTTCGAGTCGGTCCTCGAGATCGGCAAGCACATCAGGAACGCAGTCGTCTGTGGTCTGGCCCGCGCCGGCGCGGCCGACATCGACCGTGCCGCCGAGGCACTCAAGACGGCCGCGCGCAGCCGGATCCACACCTTCATCGGCACGTCGCCGACGCATCGCCAGTACCAGCTGAAGATGACCGAGGAGCAGGTCTACGAGAAGGTCGTCTCGTCGGTCACGCGTGCCCGCAACTACACCGACGACGTCGAATGGTCGGCGATGGACGCGACGCGGACGGAGCCCGACTATCTCTGCCGGGTCGTCG
The DNA here is from genome assembly GCA_964201375.1 of Kaistiaceae bacterium. Taxonomy (GTDB): domain Bacteria; phylum Pseudomonadota; class Alphaproteobacteria; order Rhizobiales; family Kaistiaceae; genus JADLGL01. The sequence continues at coordinate 514 of CAXNGA010000091.1, read as the reverse complement.
AAGCGGCAATCAAGGCCGGCGCCACCACGATCAACATTCCCGACACGGTAGGCTACACGACGCCGGACGAATTCACCCGGACCATCCGGATGCTGCGCGAGCGCGTTCCGAACGCGGACAAGGTGATCTTCTCGGTCCACTGCCATGACGATCTCGGCATGGCCGTCGCCAACTCGCTCGCTGGCGTCCTCGGCGGTGCCCGGCAGATCGAATGCACCATCAACGGCCTCGGTGAGCGCGCGGGCAACGCGGCGCTGGAGGAAGTCGTGATGGCGATCCGGACGCGGTCGGACGTCTTCCCGTTCACGACCGGCATCGACACGCGGATGCTGATGCGGGCGTCCAAGCTCGTGTCGGCCGTGACCGCGTTCCCGGTCCAGTACAACAAGGCGATCGTCGGCCAGAACGCGTTCGCACACGAATCGGGCATTCACCAGGACGGCATGCTCAAGAACGCCCAGACGTTCGAGATCATGCGGCCGGAGGACGTCGGCGTAAAGGAGACGTCGCTCGT
>CAXNGA010000090.1:0-6875 GCA_964201375.1 Kaistiaceae bacterium | reverse complement strand
AGCACGCGCTCGTCGCCGAGCTCGCGAATGTAGGCCAGCACCTTGCGGTTGCTCGGCAGCAGGAAGCGGAGCGTGCCGCGGCCGAAGCATTTCAGGTTGCGCCGGATCGCCAGCATCCGTCGCTCCCATGACAGGAGGGAGGAGGGCGTCCGCTGCTGCGCCTCCACGTTGACGACGTCGAAGCCGTAGATCGGGTCCTGGATCGCCGGCAGGAACAGCCGCGCCGGATCAGCCTTCGAGAAGCCGCCGCTCCGGTCGGGCGACCACTGCATCGGCGTGCGCACGCCATCGCGGTCGCCGAGATAGATGTTGTCGCCCATGCCGATCTCGTCGCCGTAGTAGAGGATCGGTGTGCCCGGCATGGACAGGACGAGCGAGTTCAGCAGCTCGATCTTGCGGCGGTCGTTCTCGAGCAGCGGCGCCAGGCGCCGCCGGATGCCCAGGTTGATGCGAGCCCGTCGCTCCGCCGCGTAGAAGCTCCAGAGATAGTCGCGCTCCTTGGAGGTCACCATTTCGAGCGTCAGCTCGTCGTGATTCCTGAGGAACACCGCCCACTGCGTTCCTTCCGGAATCTCGGGGGTCTGGCGCAGGATGTCGGTGATCGGGTGCCGGTCCTCCTGGGCGAGCGCCATGTACATCCGCGGCATCAGCGGGAAGTGGAACGACATGTGGCATTCGTCGCCATTGCCGAAATACTCGGCGGTGTCCTCGGGCCACTGGTTGGCTTCGGCGAGGAGCATGCGGTCGGTGTAGCGGGCATCGAGCGCTGCCCGTATCTTCTTGATGACGACGTGCGTCTCGGGGATGTTCTCGTTGTTCGTCCCGTCGCGCTCGACCAGGTACGGGATGGCGTCGAGCCGGAGGCCGTCGACCCCCATGTCGAGCCAGTAGTACATCGTGTCGATGACCGCTTCGAGGACCTTCGGGTTGTCGAAGTTGAGGTCCGGCTGGTGGCTGTAGAAGCGGTGCCAGAAATAGGCCTTCGCCTCCGGATCCCAGGTCCAGTTGGATTTCTCGGTATCGAGGAAGATGATCCGGGTCTCTTCGTACTTCTTGTCGGTGTCCGACCAGACGTAGAAGTCGCGCGCGGCCGAGCCGGGCTTTGCCTTCCGCGCCTTCTGGAACCAGGGGTGCTGGTCGGAGGTGTGGTTGATGACGAGTTCGGTGATGACGCGGATTTCGCGCTTGTGAGCTTCCCTGATGAACTGCTTGAAGTCCGCCATCGTCCCGTAGGACGGGTTGATGCCGCGATAGTCGGCGATGTCGTAGCCGTCATCGCGCAGCGGCGAGGGGTAGAACGGCATCACCCAGATCGCCGTGACGCCGAGATCCTTGATGTAGTCGAGGCGCTGGATCAGGCCCTGGAAGTCGCCGATCCCGTCATTGTTCGAGTCGAAGTACGACTTGACGTGGACCTGATAGATGATCGCGTCGCGATACCAATCGGTCTGAGTGCGGTCGATCATGCGAACCTTTTCGGGCTGTCAGGAGTGCGGATGGCGGTGAATGTGGTGGAGTGCGTCGGGACGGAGGCGTTCCAGGCGATATGGCCGGTCATGCGCCAGCTTCGCAACACGCTTTCGGAGGATCAGTTTCTGGAGCGGGTGAAGGCCGCGCAAGGGGAGGGATATCGTCTTTTCGCTGCCTTCCACGAAGGCCGGCCGGTCGGAGCGATCGGCTGGCGGATCGTGAACGACCTCGCGTCGGGACGCTCCCTGTATATCGACGATCTCGTGGCGGATGAAGCGGCGCGGGGCATGGGTGTGGGCCGCGTGTTGATGGATTTCGCCCGAGGTGAGGCAGCCCGTCTCGGGTGCGACCAGCTCCGCCTCAACAGCGGCTTCCAGCGCAAGGGCGCCCACGCCTTCTACGAAGCCATCGGCCTGCCGCAGCGCGGGTACGCCTATGGTGAGGCGGTGCCGATCGAGGGGTAGCGGGCGATGGCGACGAAGATCATCCACCTCGACGCGAGCAACTGGACCGAGATCGGCGACTTTCTCCGCGCTCTACTCGATGCAATCGGTGTACCCGGCGGCTCGCTGCACCCGCAGGCCGTGATGGAGTACATGATCTGGGACAACAACCCGACCTGGGGCGACGATCCGGATCTGCGCCGCGAATTCAAGAGCCTCGCGCCCCCCTATGTCGTCCGGATCACCGGAACGAAAGACATTCCGGTCGCCGTCAGGGACTACATCGACATGATCCAGGACTTCATCAACTGGAGCCGGTGGGAGTTTCGCGGCCGCTCGGATGGTGACGTCGACATCAGCATAGAGACCGACACCGGTGCGCCCGTTGCCAATGACGGCTTCAAGGCGTTAGGGCGGCAGTTCCATCCCAAGGCATTCGAATTGCACGGCTCGCTGGCGGCCGTCGTTCCCGCCGCGGTCGCGACGTTGGACGACGCTGAGCGTCGGGACGTGCGATCTCTTCTCCACGGTCTTATGGACGGGAAGCATTCCGCGGAGGACATGATGCGGGTGTGGCGCTCGACCCTCGCTGACATCGGCCCCACGGAGGTCGCCAGCTACCCGGCGTTCTTCCATGTCATCCGAAGCGCTATTGAATGAGCCCCGCCAACTCCCCCTTCAGCACGTTGAGATCCACCGGACCCGTCACGCCGTCGACCGTCCCCGCATTGTGGTACTGCCACACGACCCAGTCGGTATTCCCCGGTTCCCACGCGATCGATCGGCGCCACACCGGCCGCTCGACGAGCGCATCGCCATAATCGGCGAGGAACGCCTCCGTCGCGTAGTAGAGCACCTCGCGGCCGAAGCGGGCTTCGACCGGGCCGAGGAACGCGTCGAGCTCGGCGCGGAGCTCGGCCTCCGACGGACGGCCGCTGCAATTGCCGCCATATTCGAGGTCGACCACCGGGGGCAGCGTGGTCGCGCCCTCCGGAACGGTCGCGAGGAAGTTCGCGGCCTGGTCGGCACCGGGGCGGCAGAAGGTGAAGAAGTGATAGGCGCCGACGGCGAGCCCCGCTTCGCGCGCAGCGTCGAGGTTGCGGGCGAACTGGGTGTCGAGGTGATCGCCGCCCTCGGTCGCCTTCATGAACACGAACGCCACGTCGTCGGCCGCCACGCGCTGCCAGTCGATCTCGCCCTGGTGGTGCGAGACGTCGATGCCGCGCACCGGGAACCGGGTGCGGTCTGGCTCGTAGTTCCGGTAGGTGATGTACCCGCCGGCCGTGCCAGCGGCGAGGATGACGACGGCCGGGAGGGCATATCGGATGAAGCGCAACGGCGGGCTTCCGGTTGGGGCCGCGGGACCGTGGCCGGGCGTTGTGGCGCGAGGAGGGCGCGAGGCCGAAATCCTCAGCCGTTCCGCAGGTTGAACTCGTAGTAGATGAAGCCCTCTTCCTTGGCGGGGTCGAAGCCGCGGGAAAGCTCGCGTGCCGGCAGATTGTCAGGCTCCGTGCCGAGCCACGCCTCCCCGCAGCCGAGCTCGCGCCCCCAGGCAAGCATCTCCGTCATCATCCGCCGCGCAATTCCCTGCCGCAACCACGCATCCGCCGTGCCGACTTCGTCGATGCAGAGCTCGGGAATCTTGTCCGGATGGCGTTGAATCACGGCCGCGCACTGGCCGACGACGAGGCCGTCGGCGAGCGCGAGGATCATGATGTGGTTCGGCTCCGCAAGGTACGCCGCGATCCAGTCCGCCCGTGGCGGCTCGTCGAAGACGCCGTCAGCGATACGGTCGAACACGGCAGCATCCCCGGCGCCGAGGCGTCGGATGGCGATATCCGCCATGCTACTCAGCCCGCAGTCTTGCGCGCCCGCCGGACGCTGCGCTTCAGCGTCTCGTCGATCCGCGTCTGCCAGCCCGGTCCGGTGCCGCGGAAATGGTCGAGCACTTCCGGGCTCAGACGAATGGACACGGGGATCTTGTTGGCGTCGCCCTTCGGCCGGCCGCGGCGGATGATCTCCTCGCCGATCATGACGTCGGCCTGGGCGAACCACTCGTCGGTCAGTTCCGGTGCATCGTCCGCGGGATCGAGCGCCGGGGCAGTTTTAGAGGAAGCCTTTGAAACGTGCCTGTTCACGGTCGTTCGCCTTCCGCATCGAGATGACGTGCCGATCACCGCGGCGCGGAGTCCACACCACCACAACCATCCGTCCCCGAAGGTAACCGACTGTGATGTATCGGCTCTCGCCGTAGTCGAGGCGATCGTCGGTCAGTGTGTAGTTGGGCTGACCGAAAACCTCCGCCGCGTCCTCGAAGTCGAGGCCGCGCTCGTCGAGCGTCACCTGTCGCTTGAAAGGATCGTAGGTGATCGCCATACGAGGATCATGTATATACGATAATTGGGACGAACGGCAAGAGGGATCACTGCCGGACGCGGCGCCGCCCCTCGCTACCCCGCCTGCCGCCGCCGCAGAAACTCCCCCGTCAGCGAGGTCCTGTGCTTCAGAATCTCAGTCGGCGTCCCCTCGAAGATGATTTTGCCGCCCTCTCTTCCGGCACCCGGGCCGAGGTCGATGATCCAGTCGGCGCGGGCGATGACGTCGAGATTGTGCTCGATGATGATGACCGAGCCGCCCTTGTCGACGAGGCGGTCGAAGAGGCCGATGAGGCGGGCGGTGTCGCTCATGTGGAGGCCGGTCGTCGGCTCGTCGAGCACGTAGGTTTTCGCGTCGGCGCCCAGCTCGGTCGCAAGCTTCAGCCGCTGGCGTTCGCCGCCCGACAGCGTCGATACCGACTGTCCTAGAGTGATGTAGCCGAGGCCGACGTCATCGAGCGCCTGGAGCGTCGGGACGATCGCCTTCTCGGTGAAGAAGGCGAGCGCCTGGGTGACCGACATTTCCAGCACGTCCGCGATCGATTTCCCGCGGACCGTCATCGCCAGCACCTTGTCGGTGAACCGCTTACCGTCGCAGGTCTCGCAGACGGTTTCGATCGGATCGAGGAAGGCAAGGTCGGTGGTGGTGACGCCGAGACCCTTGCAGGTCGGGCAGGCGCCCTTGGAGTTGAACGAGAACATGGCGGGCTGCGTCTTGTTCGCCTTGGCGAACAGCTCGCGGATCGCGTCCATGATCTCGGTGTAGGTCGCCGGCGTCGAGCGCGACGAGGCGCCGATCGCGGCCTGGTCGATCACGACGGCATCGGGATAGGCGGCGAGGAATTCCTCCGAGATCAGCGAGCTTTTCCCGGAGCCCGCAACGCCGGTAACGACCGTGAACACGCCCCTGGGGATGTCCACCGAGACGTCGTGGAGGTTGTTGCGGGTGACGTGCTTCAGCGACAGCGTCCCGGTCGCCTTCCGCGGCCGGTCCTTCAGGGGCAGCACTTCGCGGAGCGAATGGCCCGTCAATGTGTCGGCCTCCCTCAGCCCGGCGAACGTGCCCTCGAACATGATCCTGCCGCCGTGGACGCCCGCCTTCGGGCCGACATCGACGACGTGGTCGGCGATCGCCATCACGTCGGGGTCGTGCTCGACCACCAGCACGGTGTTGCCCTTGTCCCGGAGCTTCACCAGCATGTCGTTGAGCCGGCCGACATCGCTCGGATGGAGGCCGATCGACGGCTCGTCGAAGATGTAGAGGACGTCGACCAGCGCCGAGTTGAGGTGGCGCACCATCTTGATGCGCTGCGACTCGCCGCCCGACAGCGTCGCCGTCTCGCGGCTCAGCGCCAGGTATCCAAGGCCGATGCCGATGAGGTCGTCGACGCGCTCGATCACCTGCGGCACGAGGGAGGCTGCGACCTCGCCGGTCATCGCCCGCAGCGCCTTCACCAGTTCCGTCGCCTCCATGTCGGACAGGTCGGCGATGTTGTAGCCGCCGATCTTCGACGCCAGCGCCTTCTGGTTCAGCCGTGCGCCGTGGCAGAGCGGGCACACGACGGAGGTGATGTATTCCTCCGCCGTCTCGCGGGTGGATTCCGACAGGGCCGCCGTATCGCGCTTGAGGAACTGCGCCTCGAACTTCGCCACCAGGCCCATATAGGTGAGGTTCATGGCGTCCTTGCCGGTGCCCCACTTCACCTTCTTGCCGTCGTTGGAGTGGAGGAAGAGATCCATCTCCTCTTGCGTGAACTTGTTCAGCGGCTTGTCGAGGTCGAAATAGCCGGAATTGGCGAACAGTCGCCACGGCCAGGCATCGACCTTCCAGTTGGGGTGGAGGATGGCGCCGGCGTTGAGCGACTTGGAGGTGTCGAGCATCTTCTTCAGATCGACCTCGCGCTTGTGGCCGATGCCGTCGCACTCCGGGCACATGCCGTTCGGCAGGTTGAACGAGTAGGCGTCGGAGTAGCCGGCCGACGGTTCTCCGGCGCGGGAGAACAGGAGACGGAGGAGGGAGGCAATGTCGGTGATCGTGCCGACGGTGGAGCGCTGGTTCCCGCCGATCCGCTTCTGGCCGATGATGATCGGCGTCGACAGATTCGAGATGTGGTCGACGTGCGGCTGGCCGTATTTCGGCAGGAAGCTGCGCTGGAAGTTCGTGAAGGTATCGTTTAGCGCCCGCTGTGCCTCGGCGCCGATCGTGTCGAACACGATCGATGACTTCCCGGAGCCGGAGACGCCGGTGAACACCGTGATCTTCCGCTTCGGGATCGAGAGCGAGACCTCCTTGAGGTTGTTCTCGCGCGCGCCCCTGATTTCGATCGAACCGTATCCCGGCATGTCATCTCCGACGGCTTCGCCGCCGGCGCTCGGGCTCGACGATTTCGCTTCCCGAACGCCGCCGGCAGGTCTATAACGTACAGCGTACCGTACACCGTACGGGACAGCGGCGACGGCGTCAATGGTGGCAACTCTGGGCGCCGTCGCCGACAGTCTCCCCGTCTTGTCGACCAGAGCTGGGCGGCCAACATCGCAGTCGAGACCCCCGCAATCTCGGAGCCAGGTCTTGTTCAATTCGTCATCC
>CAXNGA010000089.1:0-6883 GCA_964201375.1 Kaistiaceae bacterium | reverse complement strand
GTCCGCGCCGGACCTCGACGACCTTCTCCGTCGGCACGAGAATCTCGTCGAACAGGTCGGTGAGGCCACGCTGATCGGCGGTTTCACGAATCGACTCGGCTACCTTCTTCTCGAAGTTCGAGTAAGCGTGGACGATGTACCAGCGCTTGGCGGGGGCGTTCATTCGGGGCGTCCCTTCGCTACTGGTTCTTGCGCGCCTGGGCCATCGACCAGGCGATGTAGCCGAGCACCACGGCGGCCGCCACCACTCCCACGAGGAGCCAGGGGCTCATGCCGAACGGGCATTGCGTGCCGTCACCGGTAAGTATGCAGCGCGAGCCGGCGCCCAGGATGCCGTCGACGATGAGAAAGAAGATCGCCGCAATCGTCGCGAACACGAACACCATGATCGTAGAGATCACCGTCTCGCGGCGCGTCGGCCATACGACCTTCGAAACCTCCGCCCGCACCTGCTGCAGGAAGGTGAAAGGATTGGTTCTTTCGGCCATTGTGTCCGCTCAAGCCATGAAGGCGCGCAGACTCAATAGTCAGCGCGCCTCTCCTTGGGGTGTCGCTCTACATAGGCCCTGGCCGCGCGGGACTCAACCCCTTTGTTGAGGGAGTCTGCGGCGACGGGAAATGGCAGGGGCGGTAGGATTCGAACCTACGGCCACCGGTTTTGGAGACCGGTGCTCTACCAGCTGAGCTACACCCCTAGCAGCCTGCCCGCTTCACGCGGCGGCGCGCGTACCTCTAGTCGAGGTCGCGGCCCGACTTCAAGCGCGAACCGCGCCCGGTCGCCAAAAGCATCGGGCCGGCACCGCCGGCCCGATCGAGATTGATATCCGGCAGCGCCGGCAGTGAACGCCTAGTTGCCGCCGCCGAAGCGGAGTGCAAGCGTCGCGCGCACGGTCTGCTCGAGCGACTGGGCGAACGCCCCGAAGCCCTGGACCGGATCATCGCTCTGGCCGCCGACCGCCCAGTGGGTACCGCGGTACTCGAGCCGGTAGGACAGGCGCTGCGTCAGCATCGTCTCGATGCCGACGCCCAGCGTGAAGCCGGCGACCGCGATCGGGTCGGACGACGTCGCCAGGTAGCCAGTCGGCGCCGAGTCGATCGACGCGATCGCGACCAGCGTCTGCCGCGTGTAGGCCGCAACGCCGTAGATGAGCGTCCGCTCACCCACCGTGAAGCCGGCGCGACCACCGATCGACCAGCTGTTCATGGTGGTGATGTCGAAGGCCAGTTCGACCTCGTCGCTCACCGTGGCCGTGTCGCAGTCGTCCGCCCCGTCCGTCTCGTAGCAGACCTCGCCGTAGAGGCTGGCGCTCGCGGCGATCCACGAGAAGGTGTAGTCGCCCACCAGGCCGACCACGAAGCGCTCGCCGAGCTGGAGGTCGAAGCCACCGCTGATGCTCGCAAGCGCCCCGCGGCCACCGAAATCGATGCTGTTGCCGATCGCGTAGACGTCGAAGGCAAGCCCCGCCGGCCCGACCTGGAACAGGCCGCCGAGATCATAGTCGTAGGCCATCGCGCCGACCGTATAGCCGACGGTGCCGTATCCGCCGCCGGCGCCGATGTGAACCCCGGTCCAGCGATGCTCCTCGCCGTCGAAGGTGTCGTCCGGCAGCGGCGCATCACCCGAACCGAGGCGGAGCGAAAGCGTCCCGCGGATCGTCTGGACGTAACTGTCGGCGAACGCGAACAGGCCCTCCTGCTCGCCGCCCGTATCGCCCCCGACCGACCACAGCGTGCCGCGGTATTCGAGCTTGGCAGAGAGCCGCTCCGAAAGGAGCGTTTCGATGCCGGCACCGAACGTGAAGCCCCCGACATAGGCGGTCCCGGTCGCCTCGGAGATGTCACCGGTGGGAATGGAGCTGATCGAGCCGACGCCGTAGACGCCTGTCCAAGTATAGCCGGCAAGCCCGTAGACGAGCGTGCGCGGTCCGGTCAGCAGGCCGAAACGGCCGGCGACGGTGAAGCTGTTCCCGGTGTGAAAGCCGAACGCGACCTCGGGGCTGTCGCTGACCGTCGGCACATCGCAATCGTCCGGCTCGTAGCAGATGTCGCCCCATGCGCTGATCGTGCTGGTGATGCGCGACACCGTGTAGTCGCCGGTGATGCCCACGACGAGACGCTTGCCGATCTGGAGGTCGAACCCGGCCTCGATCGTCCCGATCACGCCGTCGCCGCCCATGTCGAGGCTGTTGCCGATCGAGAAGACGTCGAACCCCTCGATATTGAGAGGATCCATGTAGGGGCCGGGACCGCCGACCTGGAACAGTCCGCCCGGAGCGTAGTCGTAGATGCCCGGATCGATCGTATGCACGACGCCGCCATAGCCGCCGCCGATGCCAATGTGGATGCCGGTCCAGCGGTACTCATCGGCCGCCGGCACGACGATCGGAGCAATGGGCGGCGCCGGCGGCACAGGATCCGCCGCCAGCGCCCGCTGTGCTGAGGCAAGGGAGACGCCAGACAAAAGCGCAGCCGCCACCAAGGCGCGACGTTTCAACAACATGGACAAAGAACACCTATTCCCCTTCCCCGCCGAGCTATCGAAAATCGATTCGCGGATGTACTCTAGTGCGTACCATGCCGGAGTCGGCCAGACTGTGGTTCACGCGCAACAGTCTGCACGATTTGGTCGTTCAATCGGTGGTCGATCGCGTCGGGGTCAGCGCAGTCCGAGGCGCCGCAGCAGCCGCTTCGGCGGACCGCGCCAGTCCCGCTCCTCGACGCGACGCTGCATGGCTTGCCGGCGGCGAAGCGCCTCCTCGACGCCCGTCTGGGGCCGGCCCTGTTCGCGGAACAGCGCTGCCGCCGCCGTCAGGAGCGCGACGTCCGTCTCGGAGACGGGCACGATCGTCTCGCGCACCTCCCGCGGATCGCTCGTCGGGAAGGCCATGGCGACGAGGTCGTCGGCGCCGACCGCAAGCAGTTCGAACACCGTGCGCCGGCACTTCTGACACGTGCCGCAGTTGAGCGGCCCTTCCCTTGGCGTCTGCCAGCAGACGTGGATGGCCGACAGATCGACCCGCCAGTCCCGCATCAGCACGAGCTTCTTCAGCCTGGCGGCATCGTGGCCGTCGTGGATGACGCGTGTGACCGTGCTGTAGGTGTTGCCGTCGAGATCGGGGTGGGAGCCGAACGGCTTCAGTTCGGTGACGTCGAGCGTGCTCGGAAGGAAGTACGCCCCCGGCCCGCTCGCATGCGCCATGCCGGCGAGGAAATGCCCGTGGAGGTGCGACAGGAACGACCCGTAGTCGATGTCCGCGCGGACGTTTGTGTCGACGACCTCGAGCCCCACGCCGTAGCGACCGAGATAGGCCGAAAGGACGGCCGTCAGCCGCCCGAACGACCGTCGCTCTTCCCCGGACAGATAGTCGTCCGCCCCCAGAGCCGAATCGAACCCGTAGGCCAGCAGGGCGCGGCGGATGCGGAGCGGATGCCCTTCGGGAAAGGCGCGGAGATTGCGGTGCAGCGTGAACAGGGAATCGACGCCGCCGGTGAAGAAGGACGCGGACGCCCCCTCGCCCGAGGTTGCCACCCATGACCGGGCTTCGACGACCGGCGGCTTCCAGCCCCACCAGAAGGCGGCGTAGCCGGCAGCGGTGCCGAGGCTTGCGGCGAGTGCGGGATCGAGCGCACCGTCGACCGCGATCCGTCGCTCGCCCCGCTGCATGGCCAGGAGGAAGCAGGCAACGACGAAGCACTCATGGCCCGCTGCGGGGCGCTCCCGACGAAACCAGAGCCGGCGCTCGCTCGCCTATTCCTCGAAGCGGACCGATGCGGATACGCCGCCTCCATCCGCCTGGAGGTCGTCAATCAGCACTGCGCCTGGCCCTCCGACGAAAGGCCCGGGCCCATGGCTGCATCAAGGAAGCGGTTGGAGCGGGTGGAGGGAATCGAACCCTCGTATTCAGCTTGGAAGGCTGCTGCTCTACCATTGAGCTACACCCGCATTCCGGCCTGCAGAGGACAGGATGCCGCCTGCCCACGTCAAGGGCGACGCATGCTACGCCGGGACAGGATGGTGGGGGAGGTAGGACTCGAACCTACGAAGGCTAAGCCAGCGGATTTACAGTCCGCCCCCTTTGCCGCTCGGGACACTCCCCCATCGGTTCATGCCTGAGGCAGAACATTCAGGTCGCGAAGCCATCCGCACGGGGCGGCGCTCGGCTTGGCGGGTGGCGTTATGGCGACCAGCCAACGGCCTGTCAACGCGCGAGCGATCGTCTCCGCACGGTGTTCCGCCGCACCCCCGTTTCGTTTGCCGCCGGGTCCGCGCGACCCTATAAGCCCGGCCCATGCCGACCGACCGTCCCAGCAACCGACCGCGACGCGACCGACCGCCCCAGCATGGCCGGCCCGGCGGCTATCGCGGCCTGAGCCCCGAAGAGCGACGGCCGGACAAGCTCTGGGTCTACGGCCTCCATCCGGTGGCGGCGGCGCTGGGAAACCCGCGACGGACGATCCTCCGTCTCCTTGCCACCGACAACGCCCTGCGTCGCCTTGCCGAGATGGGCGCGACCGTGTCCATCCTGGTCGATCCGGCCTCGCCGCGGGACCTCGACAGCATCCTCGGCTCCGAGGCAGTCCACCAGGGCGTCGCCGCCGAGGTCGAACCCCTGCCCTCGCCGCCGCTGAGCGAATTGCCGCCCAGCGCGCGGCTCGTGCTGCTCCTCGACCAGGTGACCGACCCGCACAATGTCGGCGCGATCCTCCGGTCCGCCTCGGCGATGGCCGCAGACGCCGTCATCGTCACCAGCCGCCACTCGCCCGCAGAATCGGGCGTGCTGGCAAAATCGGCCTCGGGTGCGCTCGACACCGTGCCGGTCCTCACGGTGCAGAACCTCGCCCGCGCGCTCGCCGAACTGGGGGAGCTCGGCTTTCACCGCATCGGCCTGGACTCGGACGGCGAGACCGAGCTCGAGGCCGCGATGGGCGGCGACCGGATTGCGCTCGTCCTCGGCGCCGAAGGCAAGGGGCTCCGCCAGCTGACGCGGACGACCTGCGACGTGGTCGCCAGGCTCGACCTGCCCGGCGCCATCCGCAGCCTCAACGTCTCCAACGCCGCCGTCCTTGCTCTTTACCTCGCGCGCCGGGAACTCGACCGGTCGCGTTGAGGCATTCGTGGTGAGGGCAACGCGTCCCTATCGGGCGTCGGCAACGCCCGATATTGTTCACTTTCCCTTTGTGAGGAACGTGACCATGCGCGCAGCCGTAGCAGCCATCTTTATTGCCCTTGGGGTGCTTGCCAGCGGCGCCAGCGCCCAGGAGCGCGGCAGCCCGGAGGAGGCGCGGGCAATGGCGCAGGCCGCTGCCGCCTACCTGGCCGCCAACGGACCCGATGTCGCCTATCCCGCCTTCAACGACGGCCCCGAGTGGCATGATCGCGACCTGTACGTCTTCGTGATCGATCCTGCCGGCATCGGCCTGTCCCACGGCGCCAATCGCGATCTCATCGGAACCGACCTCAGCATCCTCGTCGACCGCAACGGCGTCTACTTCACGCGCGAGATGCTGAAGGTCGAGGTCGCCGGCTGGATCGACTATGTTTACACCAACCCCCTCACCGGGGCCGACGAGCCCAAGAGCAGCTACATCGTCCGCGTCGGCGACCTGATCGTCGGCGTGGGAGCCTATCTCGTCGACGAGCGCGCATCCCTCGTCGAGGCGCAGGTCATGGCCGAAGCCGCGGCGGACCTTATGGCGACCGCCGGGCCGGACGCGGCCTTCGCGGCCTTCAACACCGATCCGGTGTGGCGGGACCGCGATCTCTACGTCTTCGCCCTTCGCGTCGCCGACGGAATGACCGTGGCGCATGGCTTCGACGCCGCCCGCATCGGGACCATCCAGGACCGCGTCGACCGGAACGGCGTCTATTTCATCCGCGAGTTCGTCGCGGTCGAAACCGCCGGCTGGGTCGATTACGTCGTCACCAACCCGGTGACGGGCATCGACGAGGCCAAGCAGAGCTACATCGTCCGCGTCGGCGACTACGTTGTGGGCGTCGGCGCGTACACGCCGTAGCGGCTCGACGCGCGACGGAAGGCAAGTCATCGGGGTGCGCCCCGGTGACCGGTCGCGACTGGCGTGATGCGAAGTCGCCTCGTTGGTCACCCATCCACGGCGGGACGCGACCGAGGCGCCGGGCGGCGCGCAAGCCCCACGGCACCACGCAATGCCCGCCAGCCGCGCGCCAGGACTGCCTTCCTCTCGAGGCCGAGGATCGTCGCCGCAACCGCGTGGGCGCGTCCGCCCGGATGGCCTTCAAGGCCGCACTCCCGAGCGAGCGCCAGCGCCTCCCGGCCGAGGGCGCGATAGCCCTGGTCGAAAGCGGTTCCCGCCAGGCCGTAGGAGCGCCTCGCGTAGGCATCAAGGAGGGCCGGATGCTGCCGCACCGGCAGGCTTGCGATGTGATCGCGATGCCATCGATGCGTCGACCGCAGGGACGCCTCGTCGCGCCGCTTGCTCTTGCTCGGGTGGTTCGGCCGGACGACCCAGATCGCGATGCCGGCGCTGTTGAAGCCGAGCGTCGCCCCGCCGATGACGGCCCTCAGCAGCAGTTCGGTATCCTCGCGCAACGTCACGTCCGCGCGGTAGCCGCCGAGGCCGAGGAGATGGTCGCGGCGCCACGCCTGTGCGTTGACCGGCGTCGTCTTCCCGTTCGCGATTTCGGTGGCGATGGCAATGCGATCCTTCCGGTGCCATTCCGCCGAATGCCGGTGAACGTAGCGGCCCGCAGGCCTCTCGGTAAGCCTCCGCCGAGGGCCGCCTTGCTCGATTGAGGTTTGGGGCTGAAGACTGTTGGTATGGATAGTCATACGCACAGTGCGCAAGTTCGTCATTTGGAGGTGGTGGAGACCGGCCGGCGCCGGCGTTGGTCGGAGGAGGAGAA
>CAXNGA010000088.1:0-6906 GCA_964201375.1 Kaistiaceae bacterium | reverse complement strand
ACCGTGGCCATGAATGCCTCGATCGCGGCAGCGTTGGTCTCCGAATTGATGCGACCGATTTCCCGGCCGTCCCGGATCGCGATCAGGGTGCTCCGGAAGCTGGCGTTGATGCGCATCATGATGTGCCGCTGGGTGTCGAAGCTGACTTCGACGACGAGGACATCGGCGAAGCGTGGATCGTCCGCGAGCGCCTCGATGACCCCGATCTGGGTCTGGCAGATGCCGCACCAGTCGGCCCAGACGCCGATGATCATGGGCCTGTTGCCGGCGAGCGCCGCCTCGTAGCCGGCCGTGGTGTAATCGACGCGCTCCAGCGCTGACGCGGACACGGGCAGCGCCGCCGTGCCCAGGCCCATCAGCAGTCCGGCCGCCGCATTCTTCAGTCGCATGGAAGCCTCCGAAGATATTAGCATTGCTTAATATATAGGTATGATAAGGATTGTGGGAAGTGGCAATCCCGGCGACCCGGAATCTTCGTCGTTCGGTTAGGGTCGCGGACACAACACCGTGTGCAGGCTGCGTGAGGGCATTGGCATTGGAGATCCTGCAGCTGGAGAAGCGATCCGAGGAAGCCTCGCGTCTCCTGACCGCGATGGCGAACCGGAAGCGCCTGCTGATCCTCTGTCATCTCGTCGCCGGCGAGATGCCCGTGTCGGAGCTTGAGGACCGCGTCGGGCTCAGCCAGTCCGCGCTCTCGCAGCACCTCTCCAAGCTCCGCGCCTGGGGGCTGGTGGAAGGGGACCGGAACGGCCAGTCCGTTCGCTACCGCCTGACGTCCGGACCGGCGCGGAAGGTCATCGAGACCCTCTACGAGGTCTATTGCGAACCCGCGCCGCCGCGGTCACTGCGGGCGGCGGGACAGCCGTCCCCGGCCGCCCCGCGGTCGCGCGGCCCGGTGCGCCCGGCCGACTAGGCGGCCAGCGAGCGCACGCGACGCCCCGCAAGCGGGCCGCCGAGCAGCGCCGTGAGGAGGCAGAAATCGAAGACGCCGGCGAGGATCGGTACGGCGCCTACGACATAGAGCACCACGCTCCAGACGGCGTCGTCGATCGCGATGCCGGCCCAGATCAATCCGCTGCCGGCCACGATACGCAAGAGGCGGCCAACGCCGCCGGCGAGAAACTGTGCGAAAGCTGTCTGGGCGAACGCCATGGAATGCCTCCTTCTGCATGAACTGAAATCATCGTGGTCCGGGCGCGCGCGGGGGGCCTTGATCTGCCGCAACCACCCGGCGAGCGGCGCCTGTTCAGGGAAGGGCAGCAGAGCGTGCCTGGTTCATCAGGCTCGTCACCTCGGCATCGGTGGTCTGGCCGAAATCGCGATAGTGCAGGCCGACGGCGTAGAACGGCACAGGCGCGCTGAGGCAGACGATTTCGTCGACCTCGGGCCGGAGGCGCTCGAGGGCCTCGGGCGAGGCAACCGGGACGGCGAGGATCGTATGCCTGGCACCCGTGCGGCGCAGCGCCTTGAGCGCGGCTCTCGTCGTCCCGCCGGCGGCAATGCCGTCGTCCACCACGATGACGTTCCGTCCCTGGGTTGGTTCGGGCCGCCGGTCCCCGAGATACACGCGCCGGCGTCGCGCGAGTTCGACGAGCTGACGTTCGGTCTCGGCCTGGATGTAGCTCTGCGGGACCCTGGCAGCAGCCACCATCTCCTCGTTGAGGACGACCTGGGGATCGCTGCCGTCGACGACGGCCCCGATACCGAACTCCTCGTGTCCCGGTGCTCCGATCTTCCGGACCAGGATGAGGTCCATCGGCGCGTGCAGCGCCTTTGCCACCTCGAAGGCGACCGGCACGCCGCCCCGGGGCAGCGCAAGCACCAGCGGGTCGAGCGCGGCGAACCGGCCAAGGGCCCGGGCAAGCTGCCTTCCGGCATCAGCCCGGTCGATGAAGCGAGGCTGGTCGGGGAGCATGGGTCTCACCTCGCGTTCGGGGTTCCTGCCAGGTGCTCGAGGAACCAGTCCCGCGCGCGCCGGACGACCTCGTCCAGCGCGCCGGGCTCCTCGAACAGGTGGCCCGCACCTTCGACGATGACGAGTTCCTTGACCGTCCGCAGTGCCTCGAAGGCGCGGCGGTTGAAGTCGATCACCGGACCGTCGAGGCTGCCCACGAGCAGGAGCGTGGGTGCCCGCACGAGCGGCAGGACGTCCACCGCAAGATCAGGGCGGCCGCCGCGGGATACCACGGCCCCGACCCTCGAGCCGGGGAGCGCTGCCGCCCGCAATGCTGCGGCAGCGCCGGTGCTCGCTCCGAAATAGCCCGGCACCAGCTCTGCTGTCCGCTTCCGCTCCGCCACCCACTCGGTCGCCATGGCGAGGCGGGAGGCGAGGAGCCCGATGTCGAAGACGTTCCTGCGGTCACGTTCCTCGGCCGGGGTCAGCAGGTCGAGGAGGAGGGTGGCAAGGCCCGCGGAGCGCAGCGCTGCCGCGACGCGGCCGTTGCGCGGACTAAGCCGCCCGCTGCCGCTGCCATGGGCGAAGATGACGATGCCCCGGGCGTCGTCCGGCACACCGAGCAGCCCGTCGAGCCCCGGTGCCCCGATCTTCACTTCCGCTGGGTTTCCGTCGGGGGTCATGGCTACAGGCCGAAGGGGTAGGTGGCCGGCACGCCCGACGGGCGGCCTTCGGCCAGGGGCGACACCGCCCGGGTCTGCTCGAACCAGACATAGGCGTCGAACTGCTCGGGCAGGACTGCCTCGAAATAGTGGCTGTAGAGTTCGGTCTCCGGCCGGTAGACGACTCCGATCGCACGCTCGAGCCGGGGGATCGCCAGGGCGGCCCTCACTTCACCGTTGCGCGGATCCCGCAGGTCGGTGAGCGATCGCGCGACGCCGGACTGCCGGAAGACCCGCTCGTAGGAATCGCTGCGCGCGGGGACGACCGACTTGATCTTCATCGGCCCGCCCCAGTCGTCCGCCGCCGCGACCGTGCCGCGGTCGGTTCCGAATCCGACGAGGACGGCGGCATCGCCGAACGCGGTGCGGCAGAGTTCGCCGATGTTGAACTCGCCGCGCCAGCCCATTGCGGTCGCCGCCGCATTGCCGACATGCGAGTTGTGCGCCCAGACGACGGCCTTCGTGCCCGGCCCGCGCCGGTCCATGATGCTCCGAAGGGTGTTGAACATGTGCCGGTCGCGGAGATTCCAGGACTCTGCCGCGCCCCGGTACATGGTCCGGTAGTACTGTTCGGCAGCGTGAACGGTGCGGGCGTTCTGCGCGGCGTCGAAGAAGTCCTCGCCGTCCTTCGCTTCGTAGTCGAGGCGCCGGTCGAGCAGGTCGCGAAGCTCGGCAACGACCGCGTCTTCGCAGGGGTCGGCCTCGCCTCGGGTCACGACATGGCCGTACCAGGCAGGATCGGCCTGCCACGGCGTAAGGCAGGCGTAGCGGCCCCGGGCGCGCCGCGCGGCATCGGGATCAACGCGATCGAGATAGGCCAGCACCGAAGCGATCGACGCCCGCATCGAGTAGACATCAAGCCCGCGAAATTCGGTCCGCCGGGCGGGCGGGAGCCTTTCATTGTGGCTGCGGAGCCATGCGGCGAAGGCGGCGACCTCTTCGTTCCGCCACATCCAGGCCGGAAAGCGGACGAAGGCATCCTCCTCACGGTCGCCCCGCCCGCGGTGCCTGACATAGCGGTCGATCCGCACCGCGTCCGGCCAGTCGGCCTCCACGGCGACCACCTGGAAATCGTGCTCCTCCACCAGCCATCGCGTGATGGCCGCTCGCGCCCGGTAGAATTCCGAGGTGCCATGCGTCGCCTCGCCAAGAAGCACGACCTTCGCATCGGCGAACCGGTCGAAGAACGCACCGAAGTCCTGGACCTTTTCGGGTGGCGGGAGGGCGATGCAGGCATCGCGTACCGCCGCGGCGGCTTCGCCGGCGCCGAGGGCACGCAGTCGCTGCGTTTCTTCTGCTTCCAGCATTCGTGACCCCATAGGCGCGCTGCGAAAATCGCCGAAGCGGCCGTTTCGTTTCCTTCCGCCGCAGGCCGGGCTCAGGCCGCCGCCGGGGCGGCGGACGTCCGCTCGATGGCCTTCCGCAGCCGCTCTTCCTGGTCCGGCGAGAGGGAGGTGCGGATGACGTGCCCACCGAATGCCTTGAGCTCGTCGAGCACCCGCTCCGGCTGGGCCTTCTCGATCAGGAGGAAGAGGGCCGAGGTATCGGGCTTCAGCGTGTCCGCGATGCGCGCGATCAGCTGGTCGTCGATGCCGAAGTCGAGCGTGGTTCCCGCGGCGGCGCCGATGCCGGCGCCGGCGACCGCGCCCACCGCAAGGCCCGTGAACGGTGCGAAGAACAGGAGCCCGACGAGCCCTCCCCACAGCGCGCCGCGAGCAAGACCGGTAACCGCACCGACGACCGGCGGCGAGATCGTCTGCTTCACATGGACGGTTCCGTCCGGACGCCGGAAGGCGACCACTGCATCCTCGAGGTCGATGAGGTATTCGCGCTCAAGCCTCAGGAGGATTGTGAGAACGCGATCCGCCGCGAACACGTCGTCGAATCCGACCACGACAAGTTCCGACATGGCTTCTTCCTCCGGTGGATCGCCTCAACCTGTACGCCGGGGACCGCGAGGCGCGTTGATCTCGCGCAACGGGCGCTCCCGTCCCTCCTGGCCACGCCGCGCGGGCTGCCGCGGATCGCCCCGACGCGGTACCGCTGCCGGTGACGGTGAGCGCGACGCACGGGCGACGACGATCAGGCGGATCCCGGAAGCCGGCGGAATGCCGCCACGAGTTCCCGTCCCTCCGGCGGACCGCCCGGGCTAAGGCAGGAAGTCGAGGATCAGCCGGGCCGTCTCCGCCGGTCGCTCGATGTGCGGCACATGTCCGGCGTTCTCGATGAAGACGAGGCGGGCATTGGGCAGGTCCTGCGCCAGCCGCTCCCCGTTCTCCGGCGGAACGATCGCGTCGTGCCGTCCCCAGATCACGAGGGCGCGCTGCTGGATGCTGGCGACTTCGGCCGGAAGCCGCTGGTCGGTCGGCGAGCGGCTGAAGGCCACGAGCCCACGGACATTCCCCCGGATCGTGGTGGGCGGCGTGAAGATCTCGGTCAGGTCGCCTCCGGCCTGGCATGCGTCGACCTCGAAGCAGGCCAGTTCGAAAAGGCGAGAGGACAACGGGCCGCCACCGAGCGTGAGCCAGGTGAGGGCGCGGTTCAGCCCGAGCGGGAGGCGTGCGACGATCCCGCCGGGGCCACTGCCCTCGGCGTAGATCTGGGCATCGAGGAAGACGATCTGGCGGACCAGATCGGGCCGGTCGAGGGCGAGCTGGCCTGCGATCGCCCCGCCATAGGACGCGCCGACGACATCCGCCCGCGAAACCCCCAGTCCATCGAGAAGGCCGGCCACCAGTTCGGCCTGCCCGCGATGCGAGTATTGCGGGCCGGCCTCCAGCAGCCGCTCGGAGAAGCCGAAGCCGGCAAGATCGACCGCAACCACGCTCCGCGACCCGGCAAGGATCGGGGCAAGCCGGAAATACTCGAGGCTGCTGCTGGCGAAACCGTGGATGAGAACGACCGGCGCCCCGGTCGGGTCGGCGCCCGGAATACCCCAGAGCTGATAGTGCATGCTCACGCCGTCGACCGTCAGGAACCGGCCGGGCGCGAGGTCGGCCGGGTCGAAGACCTCACGCTCCGCGATGTTCGCATTGCCCCAAAGGGAGAACAGGAGCGGGATCGCCAGCAGGAACGCCGCAAACATGGCCCACCTCAGTCTTCGACGACGAGTTACGCTACGCGTATTCATGCCACGGGCGCTTGAAAGGCAACTGGCGTCACGTTGGCTCTCCGGCTCACCTATCGACCTCGATACGGTTGCAGCAGCCCGCCGGATGAGAGGCCCTGCCAGCGCGAATGGTCGCTGGCCCCGCGGCTCGTCCTCGGGTCACGCCTTGAGCATGCCACCCCTACGATATCGCGCCGCAGCGCCCGGATGGGCTCGTCGGTGCCTGTCGACGACCTGCGCCGGCCGGGCTGCCCCTCCTTCAGCAAACCTCGGCGAATGGTCTTCTGGTCACCCACCGACCGCTTCCGCAGGTGACTCAGCGGGAGGATAGCCGGCGAACCTCACCCGGCTGCAGGACCGGGAGTTCATTTGCACCGTCAGCAGGCGCATCGCCGCGCCGGACATCGACTTCGTGCGGTTGAAATTGGAAATGTGTCGCGACGGTGTGAATTGCTTCGACGGCACCCGATGCGTTGACCACCCACCGCTCGCTCACATCGACATCGTCTTCCTGCCATGTCGCCTTAACGATCCAGATCGACATTCCGGCTCTTCTCTTCTTGCTTCTCTTGGGTATTACACCCTACTTGATAGCGCGGTAGGCGCCGGAGGGACAACAGATGGCAACACGTGGTCGGCGGAATGCACTGCTGCCTTGGTGGATCGGCCTGGCGATCATCGGGGCCGCCATCGCCTACGCCGCGTACCGATTCGCCTGCGACGACTGCGGCGTGGCGGCATTGCCGGAGTTTCTCGTCCTGGCAGTCATACCCATCGTCTATCTCGTCCTCATGTACCTTGTCTTCCGGGGTCAGGCGGACGACGAGAACCGAAGGGGACGGGACTACGATCCCAGGTGAGTCAGGCGCTCGCCTCCTGACGTCGGGGTTGGCGGCAGCCGCCGCCTACCACCGGCGTGTCCGCGCCAGGTACTCTTCGGCCTGCCTGCCGAAGGCCGCCATCAGGGCCCGCTCCTCGTCGAGGATGAACCGGCTCGTGATGAGGAACGGGAAGACGATGGCCGGGATGAAGGCCGATGCGGAGCCGAGGACGAGCGCCCATCCGATCAGGATGATCGTCATGCCGGTGTAGATCGGGTTCCTGTTCCATCGGAACGGCCCCTCCACCAGCAGGACGCGCGGCGTGTGATGCGGCTCGACCGGCGTCTTCCTGGCAAGGAA
>CAXNGA010000087.1:0-6958 GCA_964201375.1 Kaistiaceae bacterium | reverse complement strand
GGCGTAGCTGGTGCAGAGTTCGCCGCGGCTCATCGGGATGAGGTGCGGGGTGAAGTTCACCATCAGCGTCCGGCCGGCGGCCTTGCCGAGTTCCTGCTCGATCTCGGGCGCATGACGGTGCGAGGCGACGGAGTAGGGCGACAGCCCTTCGCCCGCCTCGGAGAAGAGGATGTTCTGCTTGAGGCCGCGGCCGGCGCCGGTGATGCCGCTCTTGGCGTCGATGATGATGTCGTCGGCGTCGATGAGGCCCGAGGCGACCGGCGGAATCAGCGCGAGAAGCGCTGCGGTCGGGTAGCAGCCCGGGCACGCGACGAGGCGCGCGCTGGCGATCTTCTCGCGGTAGTGCTCCGTGAGGCCGTAGACCGCCTCGGGCTGGAGATGCAGCGCCTGGTGCGGGTGGCCGTACCATTTCGCATAGGTCTCGGCGTCCTCGAGCCGGAAGTCGGCCGACATGTCGATGAACCTGAGGTTCGGGTGCTCGCCGAGCACTTTGGCGGCAATCTCCTGCGTGGTGCCGTGCGGCAGGCCGCAGAAGACGGCGTCGACCGCGCCCCAGTCGGCGGCCTCGACCGTCACGAGATCCGGCAGCTTCGCAAAGCCGAGATGCGGGAAGACCTCCGCCATCGGCTTGCCGGCATAGGTGTTGGCGGTGAGGAGGACGATCTCCATCGCCGGATGGCGGAGCGCGAGGCGGATGAGGTCGGCGCCGGTGTAGCCCGAGGCGCCGAGAACGCCGATCCTGATGGTCCTGGTCATGATGGATGATCCCATGCGGCGCGTGACGCGCCCGTGAAAAAGCGAAAAGGGGCGGACCCTGCGGCCCGCCCCTTGAAACTCTGCAGCGCGAGGAAGCCTAGCGCTTGGAGAACTGGAAGCTGCGACGGGCCTTCGCCTTGCCGTACTTCTTTCGCTCGACCACGCGCGAGTCGCGGGTGAGGAAGCCGGCTTTCTTGAGGATGGTGCGAAGTTCCGGCTCGAAGCGGAAGAGCGCCTGGGCAAGGCCATGGCGCAACGCGCCGGCCTGGCCCGAGAGGCCGCCGCCGGCGACGGTCGCGCGGATGTCGTACTGGCCGGTGCGGTTGGACGTGATGATCGGCTGGCGCACGATCATCTGGAGGACAGGGCGAGCGAAATACTCGGCGAAGTCCTTGCCATTGACGACGATGCGGCCGGTGCCACGGCTCACCCAGACGCGGGCCACGGCGTTCTTGCGCTTGCCGGTCGCGTACGAGCGGCCCTGCGCGTCGAGCTCCTGGACGTAGACCGGGCCGGTGGGCTCGGCCGCAGCCGGAGCGAGATCCTGAAGGGACTGAAGGTCGGCCATTTCTAGTCGATCCGCTTGTTCTTGGTGTTGAGGGCGGCGATGTCCAGCGCAACGGGCTGCTGCGCCTGCTGCTTGTGCTCCGGGCCGCCATAGACGTAGAGGTTGCCGAGCTGCCGGCGGCCGAGCGGGCCTTCCGGGATCATGCGCTCGACGGCCTTCTCGAGGACCCGCTCCGGGTGCTTGCCTTCGAGAATCTGCCGCGGCGACCGCTCCTTGATCCCGCCGATGTAGCCGGTGTGCCAGTAATAGCGCTTGTCAGCGCGCTTCTTGCCGGTCAGCGCAACCTTGTCGGCGTTGATGACGACGACGTTGTCGCCATCATCGACGTGCGGCGTGAAGCCGGGCTTGTGCTTGCCGCGAAGGCGCATGGCGATGAGCGAGGCCAGGCGGCCGACGACGAGGTCCTGAGCGTCGATGAGGACCCAGGCCTTCTCGATTTCGGCCGGCTTGGCGGAGAATGTCTTTGCCGAGGTCACGGGAAACTCGTGTGAAACGAAGGGATAGCGACCGGTCGGCCGCAAGGTCGGATGCATATACGGACGACGACGCCCGCGGTCAAGCGACGATCGGCGGAGAAAAGCGTTGTGAATCAGTGGCTTAGAAGAATGGTATTCTGATACCGCGTAGGTGGTAATATTTTACCACAGCCTCTCATGCGTCTTGGTCGGGACGAGGGAGCCGGACCATGACGAAAAGGGACGCGTTGCACCCCTCACACGTACCTAGCCCAGCGGCTCGATGCGGATCAGTTGCGGCTCGGAGGCGATGTGGCCGTCGCGGAAGATCTGCGCCACAGCCGCGCGGATCGCTTCCTCGGTCGTCTCGTAGGTGATGAGGAAGACGGGCTGCGGCGCGTCGGGGCGGAGGTGCTCGGGGGCGTCGGCGTGCGGCTCGCGGCGGCGCTGGACGATCGATTCGAGCGAGATGCCGTGCTCGGCCATGCGGGTCGCGATGGAGGCGAAGGCGCCGGGGCGGTCGTACACCGAAAGGCGGAGATAGTAGCCGCCGGCGTGTGTCTGGATCGCCGCGCGCCGGTGCGGCGACAGCGATTTCGCCGGCCGGCCGAAGGTCGGCACCGTGGTGCCGCGCGCGATGTCGGCGATGTCGCTGGCAACCGAGGAGGCGGTGGCGGCGCCGCCGGCGCCGGGGCCCGAGAGGACGAACTGGCCGGCAAAATCGGACTCGACGGCAACCGCGTTCGTCACGCCGTCGATGGACGCGATGATGGACGATTTCGGCACCATGGCCGGATGGACGCGTTGCTCGATGCCGGTCTCGGTGCGCGAGGCAATGCCGAGGAGCTTCAGGCGGTAGCCGAGCTCGTCCGCGGCCTCGAGGTCGGCGGGCGTGATCGACTTGATGCCTTCGACATAGATCGCCTCGGCGTCGATCTGGGTGCCGAAGGCGATCGAGGTGAGGATGGCGAGCTTGTGCGCAGCGTCGTAGCCCTCGATGTCGAACGCAGGGTCCGCCTCGGCGTAGCCGAGCCGCTGCGCCTCACGAAGGCAGGTGCCGAAGTCGAGGCCCTCCGCTTCCATCCGGGTGAGGATGTAATTGCAGGTGCCGTTGAGGATGCCGTAGATGCGGTCGATGCGGTTGCCGGCGAGTGTCTCGCGGAGCGCCTTCACGATCGGAATGGCGCCTGCCACGGCCGCCTCGTAGGCGAGGGTGAGGCTGCGGTTCTCGGCGATCTCGGCCAGGTCCTGGCCGCTCGCCGCCAGCATCGCCTTGTTGGCGGTGACGACGTGCTTGCCGGCATGGAGCGCTGCCCGGACGGCGCGCTCGGCGATGCCGCCCGTGCCGCCGATCAGTTCGACGAAGACATCGATCTCCGGGTCGCGGGCGAGGGTCTCCGGATCGGAGACCCAGCGAACGCCGGAGAGATCGATGTCGCGGGCCTTCGCCCTGTCGCGGGCCGTGACGGCGACGAGCCGCACCGGCCTGCCGCAGCGGGCCGCGAGGTCATCGCCGTGCTGGTCGAGGAGGCGGACGAGCGCCGCGCCGACCGTGCCGAGGCCGGCAAGGCCCAGACGCAACGCTTCCATTGGTAAAACCCGCCCGAAACCCCAGCCTAGCGGCGGGCGCCGCCGGCCAACGGGACGACGTTGTGCAATGTTTTATCCGCGGTTTCAAGGAACCGGCGGATGTTGCGGCCGGCCTGGCGGATGCGCTGTTCGTTCTCGACCAGCGCGATGCGGACGAAGTCGTCGCCGAACTCGCCGAAGCCGATGCCGGGAGCCACGGCCACGTCCGCCTTCTCGATGAGGAGCTTTGCGAACTCCACCGAGCCGAGGCGCCGGAACGGCTCTGGGATCGGCGCCCACGCGAACATCGAGGCTTTCGGCGGCGGGATGTCCCAGCCGGCGCGGCCAAAGCTGTCGACGAGGGCATCGCGCCGCTTCCTGTAAACCTCGCGCATCTCGACGATGCAGTCCTGCGGGCCGTTGAGCGCGGCAGTGGCGGCGACCTGGATCGGCGTGAAGGCGCCGTAGTCGAGGTAGGATTTCACGCGGGCGAGGGCGGCGATCAGCTTCTCGTTGCCGACGGCGAAACCAATCCGCCAGCCGGCCATCGAGAAGGTCTTCGACATCGAGGTGAACTCGACCGCGACTTCCATCGCGCCCGGAACCTGCAGCACCGAGGGCGGCGGATTGTCGTCGAAATAGATCTCCGAGTACGCGATGTCGGAGAGGACGATGAGGTCGTTCTTCCGGGCGAAGGAGACGAGTTCGCGATAGAAATCGAGTTCGGCGACCTCGGCCGTCGGGTTGGACGGGAAGCACGTCACGACGGCAATCGGCTTCGGGATCGAGTGCGCGACCGAGCGCTCGAGGGCGCGGAAATAGTCCTCGTTCGGCGTCGAGGGGAGCGAGCGCACCGCCCCGCCCGCCATCAGGAAGCCGAAGGCGTGGATCGGGTAGGAGGGGTTCGGGCAGAGCACGACGTCGCCGGGCGCCGTGATCGCCTGGGCAAGGTTCGCGAAGCCTTCCTTCGAGCCGAGGGTCGCCACGATCTGCGTGTCGGGGTTCAGCGTCACGCCGAAGCGGCGCTCGTAATAGGCGGCCTGGGCGCGGCGGAGGCCCTTGATGCCGCGCGACGCGGAATAGCCGTGCGTGTCGGGCCGCTGCGCCGTCTCGACGAGCTTGTCGACGATATGCTGCGGCGTCGGCTGGTCGGGGTTGCCCATGCCGAGATCGACGATGTCCGCGCCCGCGGCTCGCGCGCTCGCCTTCAAGCGGTTGACCTGCTCGAAAACGTACGGCGGAAGGCGCCGGATGCGGTGGAATTCGCTCATCGAACTCGTTCCTGGCTGGGAATAGACGGCGCGTTGCCGCCGGTTGGTCTGGGCATGTGACGCTGCGGCTTTATGGTCACCGAAGCATTAACGCCCCGACCATCAAAGGTTTCGCCACCAATGTGGCGCTTTGGCGGGCGCGGCGCGGCACAGATAGGCTCTTGCGGCGACGGATGAAAGAGTTTCTACGGCCGACGAGGCGGTCCGCCTTGCCGTTCGCCCCTCGTTCGGCGGCGCGGGGCGCAAGGCATTCTCGCCGGGTCCTGCCGGGGCCGGCGCCCGGGAGATCTAGGCCTGGGCTGGCGGCGTCCGGCGGGCGATCCTGCGAAAGAGGCGGGGGTATTCGATCGCCGGGCAGCGGTCGACCACGACCTGCATTCCGGCCGCCGCGGCCCTGTCGGTGGCGGCGGCATTGACGACGCCGAGCTGTGTCCAGAGCGCCTTCGGACGGGGCGCGAGGGCGAGGACCTCGTCGACGAGGTCCGGGAGCGCCTCGGACCGCCGGAAGACATCGACCATGTCGATCGGCTCCGGAATGTCGGCAAGACGCTCATAGACGAGCCGGCCGGCGATCTCCTCGCCGCCATGGCCGGGATTGACCGGGAACACGGTGAAGCCGGCCGCGACGAGGAACTCGGTGACGTTGTTGGAGGGCCGCATCGGATTGGGGCTCGCGCCGACCACGGCGATCGTCCTGACGGTGCCGAGCACGGAGCGGATGAGGTCGTCGTCGAAGAAGCCGTCCATGATCCGCCGCCCGGTTTCGCCCGCCGACACGACCGGTTCCGCGTGGCCCCGTTCCTATGTCGGAGGAGACGGCGCCCGTGTCGAGTCCCCTGCGCGGATGGCGCGGCGAACCGGCGGGTGCGAATCACCTACGATGATGCCCATGTTCGCCACCGCGCTCGAAGAAGCCCTCTCGCGCCATGCCGCGGCGCCGTCCCCGGCGTTCCTCGGCGTCGAGCGCTCGGTCACGGGCCGGCGCTGGGTCGAGCGCCTCGACACCAGGGGCGCCGCCACCGCCCTCGCGATCGCGCAGCGGAACGACCTGCCGGACCTGCTGGCCCGCATTCTCGCCGGCCGCGGCGTGACGGCCGAGAGCGCGGCCGACTTCCTCGACCCGACCGTCCGCCGGCTCATGCCGGACCCGAGTTCGCTCACGGACATGGATGTTGCCGCCGCGCGTATCGCCGACGCCATCCGGGCGAAGGAAGCCGTTGCGATCTTCGGCGATTATGATGTCGATGGGGCGACTTCGGCAGCATTGCTCACGCGATTCCTCCGCGCGTTCGGCCTGTCGCCGACCATCTACATCCCCGACCGGCTGTTCGAGGGCTATGGCCCCAACCGCGAGGCGGTCGAGCGTCTCGCTGAGGGCGGCGCTACACTCATCGTCACAGTGGACTGCGGCACGACGAGCATGGATGCGCTGGCCCGGGCACGGGAACTCGGCGTCGACGTCGTGGTCCTGGACCACCACCTTGCCGGCTCGGAGCTGCCGCCGGCGGTCGCGATCGTCAATCCGAACCGCGAGGACGACATTTCCGGGCTCGGCCACCTCGCAGCGGTCGGCATCGTCTTCATGACACTGGTGGCGGTGAACCGCGAACTCCGCCGGCGCGGCCACTACCAGGGCCTGACGCGCGAGCCGGACCTCCTGCAATGGCTCGATCTCGTGGCGCTCGGGACGGTCTGCGACGTCGTCGGGCTCACCGGGCTCAACCGCGCCTTCGTGGTCAAGGGGCTGCTTGCGCTCGCCCGCGGCAGCAATCCGGGCCTTGCCGCGCTGACCCAGGTGTCGCGGCTCGATGGCGCGGTTGCGGCGCATCACCTTGGCTTCATGCTCGGTCCGAGGATCAATGCGGGCGGGCGCATCGGCAATGCCGCGCTCGGCTCGCGGCTCCTGTCGCTCGACGATCCCATCGAGGCTGAGGCGATCGCGGCCGAGCTCGACCGGCTCAACGGCGAGCGCCAGGCCATCGAGGCCGGCATGCTGGCGGAAGCCCTCGCTGCGGCCGAGCCCGTCTTCGCCACCGAGCCGCACCCGGCGGTGCTGATCACCCACAGCGCGGGGTGGCACCAGGGCGTGGTCGGCCTCATCGCCGCCCGTCTCCGCGAGCGCTTCGGCCGCCCGGCGTTTGCGGTGGCGGTGGCCCCCAGCGGCTATGGCGTCGGCTCAGGGCGGTCGATCCACGGCGTCGACCTCGGCCGCGCGGTGCGAGCGGCAGCCGAGTCGGGACTCCTCGTCAAGGGCGGTGGGCATGCCATGGCGGCCGGCATCACCATCGCGATGGAACGGCTCCCGGAGTTCGAGGCGTTCCTCGCCGACTCACTCCGCC
>CAXNGA010000086.1:0-6962 GCA_964201375.1 Kaistiaceae bacterium | reverse complement strand
TCAGCCGCTGTCGGCGTCTGGCCAGGGATTTCGAGCGCTACGCTCGCACCACCGTCGCCTTCGTCCGTCTCTCCATGATCCGCATCATGCTCAGACGCCTCGCCGCAAACCCTTCGTCATGAATCCTAACTTCCCGGATCGGCTCTTAGCACGGAGCATGCCGCCGGTGACCCGTGGCGACAACGCGGATGTGACCTTCCGTCGGAGCCGGGGCGCCGGTCGGGAATATTGCCGAGAAAGAGGTTGGGTGTCACACTCCTGTCGTCGAAGACCAACATGGAGGTTTTCCTGTGTCGATTGAATCGCACCTTGCGCAGCTCGAGCGCCGCCATGCGGACCTCGAGAAGAAGCTCGATGAGGCCACCAAGCACCCGAGCACCGATACGCTCGCTGTAGCGGACCTCAAGCGGCGCAAGTTGCTCCTCAAGGACGAGATCACCCGGCTCAGGGGCGTGACAGTCCACTAAGACCAAGTCCAGCGTGTTGGGAACGCCGCGGTCTTGGTCCGCGGCGTTTTCGTTTCCGGTGACCCCCGAAAAAAAGATTCGGGCTCTGAAACCTTCCTGAGCAGGGGGCCGTTCCTGTCCCCGTCCCCAGAAGCGGGACAACGAAATTCAGAAACACCCCAGGAAGGGAAATCCCATGAACAAGACTTTCCGCACCGTCGTCCTCGGCGCCGCGCTCGCCGGAACTGCCTTCACCGCCGTTGCCATCGCCCAGGAGAACCCGATGGTGGGCGGCGCCGCGATGCTCACCGACCGCAACATCATCGAGAACGCCGTCAATTCGCCCGATCACACCACTCTCGTCGCCGCCGTGACCGCCGCGGGCCTCGTCGAGACGCTGTCGGGCGCGGGCCCGTTCACGGTCTTCGCGCCGACCAATGACGCCTTCGCCGCCCTGCCTGCCGGCACTGTCGAGAGCCTCCTTCTTCCGGAAAACCTCGCCACGCTGACCAAGATCCTGACCTGCCACGTGGTTGCGGCCGATGTGATGGCCGGAGCGCTCGTAGGCATGATCCAGGCTGGCGGCGGCACCTATGCCATCGAGACGGTGGGCGGCTGCATCATCAACGCCTCGGTCGTGGACGGCATGGTCAAGCTCACCGACGAAGCGGGCGGCGTCGCCACCGTCACGATTGCGGACGTCGTCCAGTCGAATGGCGTCATCCACGTGATCGACGCGGTTCTCCTCCCCGCCATTTAGCCAAACGGTCAGGACCACGGGGTTTCCCTCTCCTCTGGCCGTGGTCCGGCTCGTGACCCCGCCCGTCTGATCCTTCCTCCCGGGAGGCGGGTGCGGGTGATTGAAGGGCGCTGCGACCGCAAACGCAGCGCCCTTTCCTTTTCTGCCGCTGAACGGAGTGTGAACCTTCGGATCAGCGATGGTTCAGCCGCTGAAGCCGATGTTGTGAATGCAACTTCACAGCTGTCCGGGCAGTCCCGATGGCAGCGCATCGAGGTAACAGCCATGATCCGCACAGCCATTCGCAATGTCTCCGCGCTGAAGCGCCGCGTCCTTGCTTCGGCCCTCGCCCTGACGGTCGTCTCCGCCGGCTCGCTCGCCGGTACGACGTCCGCCAGCGCCCAGAACTTCAACTTCGAGATCAATCCCAACATCGTCACCGGCCAGGTCCTGGTGCAGGCCCAGCAGGGCACGATCCACGAGATCCAGGGTGGCGGGCTCCGCTTCCTCGACGCGCACGAAATCTCGGACCGCGACTTCAACGTCGTCATCCGGCAGTACCAGAACAACGCCACGCAGCGCTGGCTGGTGACGCCGGCGGGGAACGGCCTCTACACGATCCAGCAGGTGTCGAGCGGCCGCTTCCTCGATGCACACCAGATTCCCGAACTCGACTACCGTGTCGTCACCCGCCCGGCGCAGACCGACGGCACGCAGCTTTGGCGCGTGACCGAGTATGGCGGCGGCTTCGTCACCATCCAGCACGTCGCGTCGGGCATGTTCCTGGAGCCCTATCTCAACGAGGCCAACGACTTCCAGGTCGTGCTCCGTCCCGGTGCCAACGACCTGCAGACCTGGCGCTGGTAGCCACCCCCCTTCGCAGTGCAGGCCCCGCCGTGCCAAGGCGGGGCCATGCGCGTTCTCCGAGCCCTCGACGGCCCCGCTCCCCGGCGGATACAATCTTTCCCAGGCACGGGAGGACGGAATGAAGATCTTCGGGACGGCGACGCTTGCGGCGGCACTGGTGGCGCTTGCGACGACGGGGGCCTCGGCGCAGCCCGCGGAGTGCCTCGCGCCGGCCTTCGACCAGCCCATCATCATCGAGGCCCGTGCAGACGGACCCGGCGCCACCGTCGGCGGCGAGGGGGCGGCACGTGACGCCGCGCTCGCCCTATCATGCGCCGAGGCGGGGGTCGCCGGAGCGCAGTGGAACATCGGCCGGATGTACATCAATGGCTGGGGCGTCGGGCTCGATCTCGTTGCTGCGGAGGCGTGGTACCGCCGAGCGGCGGAGCAGGGCTTCGCCTATGCCGAGGTATCGCTGGGGGTGTTTCTCACCCAGGGTGAACCGACCGATGCGGCGCTCGTCGAGGCGCTGATGTGGTTCGAGCGCGGCGCCTACCAGGGCATCTCCTACGCGATGATGCGGACAGCGGAGGCCTATGCCCTCGGGCTTGGCACGCCGGTCGATCTGACGACCGCGGCGATGTGGTACATCGTTGCCACCGGATTCGACGAGGACGCCGCTGACGAGCCGCTCACCCAGTTGCAGATGACGATGCAGCGCGGTCCGTTCGCGGAAGCGGAGCAGCGCGCGACCGCGTGGGCCGACGCCTGGAACGCGGGCCTGCCCATGGGTCCCCGGTGAGCCACGGGGGGCGTTTGGAAGGCTCTTGAAAACGTCGCGCGATGCCCCAGATATCGTTCTGTGGACGCCAGCACGGGTCCACTGAGACTGCCCCGCCCGCCTGTTGGGGGCCTCGCTGTCTCACTCATCATCGTCGCTCCAAGGAGGACATCAGATGGCTACTTTCGATCTCAGCCCGTTCTATCGCACGACCGTCGGCTTCGACCGCGTCTTCTCCCTGCTCGATCAGCTCTCGGGCACTGATGCCGGTAACGCCTATCCGCCCTACAACATCGAGCGGACCGGCGAGAACGCCTACCGGATCACCCTCGCCGTCGCCGGCTTTGCCGACAAGGACCTTTCCATCGAGGCAAAGGAAGGTGTCCTTCACGTGAAGGGCGACCGCACCGAGGAGACCAAGGACCGTGAGGTCCTGTACCGTGGCATTGCCGGGCGCGCCTTCGAGCGCAGGTTCCAGCTTGCCGACCATGTCGAGGTCCGTGGCGCGACCCTCCAGAACGGTCTCCTGCACATCGACCTCGTCCGCGAGGTTCCGGAGGCCCTGAAGCCCCGGAAGATCGCGATCGGTACCGGCGCCGCCGGCACCGAGAAGGCGAAGGTCCGCCAGATCGACGCCGCGGCCGCCTAAGGCGCCCGGCGATCGCTTGAGACGGGGGCGCCTTCGGGCGCCCCTTTTCGTCGCGGCCCGGAACCAACGCAGGGCAGGGTCTCTTTCACCTACATGGCCGGTGCCTTCGGGCGCCGGCCAGGGGCGGGAGGTCGAGCGCGGATGCGTTCCCTCTCGCCCCGACTGGCGGTTTCACCAAAGCCAAAGCCGGCCGCCTCTGGCGCCGGCTTCGGGTGAGGGGTCGAGCGTTCACGGCGCTCCCACTCACCCTCTCATTCCTCCCGGAACGGCATCGCCTTCAGCATCGCTGCGGCCTGCATGAGGTTGCGGCCGGTGGCCTTTGCCATGGCGTCGACGGCCGGATTGGCGCGTCGCCTGCCCGCATCCGTCCGGGGCGGGAGCCCCACTTCGCCGACCCAGTAGGTGCAGCATTGCGGCGGCAGGGTGAAGTTCATGAAGGTGAGCACTTCCATGAGCCCGGCCATCGTTGCCTGCGCGCCGTCCTCGCTGCCGGTGATGACGATGCCGGCGACCTTGTTGAGAAGGGCGCTCCGCCCGGCATGGGCGTCCTCGTCGAACGCATCCATCCGCTCGATCACGCGCTGCATCAGGCTGGAGCGGCCACCCCACCAGATGGGCGTTGCGAAGACGACGATGTCGGCGGCCTTGATCTGCTCGCCGATGTCGGGCCACTCGTCGTCGTCGCTCTCGCGATGTCCGAGGCCGACCGGAAGGCGCCGGTCGGCGAGCCGGACGTCTTCGACATCGATCGCGCCGTGCTCGCGCATGTGATCGAGGACGAGTTCCGTGACCTTGCCGGTATTGGAGGGGTCGGGTGCGTGTTTCAGCGAGGCGTTGAGGACGAGTACCCTGAGCCGATCCGTCGTCGCCGGCGTTCCTGTCATGCCGTCCAGCCCTTCATGATGGTTGCCAGGAACCGCTCGACTTCTTCCCCCGTGGTCGCGAACGAGCACACGAGGCGGACGAGGCCCTCATCCGCGCCGACCCCGGCCTCTTCGGCCTGCCAGTCGTAGAACGCCGCGCCCGCCCGCTTCAGTTCCGCGATCACCGATTCGTGCAGCACGGCGAAGACCTCGTTGCCTTCACGGGGCCAGGCGAGTCGGCCGCCCGCGGCCTCGATCCCCGCCGCGAGCGCTGCGGCGCTGGCATTGGCGCGGGCCGCAAGTCGCAGCCAGAGGTCGTCCTCGAGATAGGCGGCGAACTGCGCTGCCACGAACCGTGCCTTGGATACGGTGTGGCCCGCGCGCTTCCGCAGGTACGGGAACTCGCGTGCCCTGGCGGGATCGAAGAATATCACGGCCTCGGCCTGCCAGCAGCCGCCCTTGGTGCCGCCGAAGGACAGGACGTCGACCCCGGCCTTCCAGGTCATCTCGGCCGGCGACATCCCGAGCCCCTCGACGGCATTGCCGAAGCGCGCGCCGTCCATGTGGACGCCGAGCCCTGCCTCGTGGGCAAGCGCTGCGAGTGCGGCAGTCTCCGGCACGGCATAGGCGGTGCCGCACTCCGTCAGCTGGCTCAGCGACAGGGCGACGGGCTGCCCGTGCCGTCCGGCATTGGGCGCGTAGCGCTCGATGGCCGCAGCGAGGCTGTCGCGGCGGATCTTTGCGCCCGGCCCGTCGAGCCCGATCAGCTTGAGGTCGGCAAGGAACTCCGGCGCTCCGGCCTCGTCGGTGTTGGCGTGCGCCTCATGGTGCAGGAATGCGAGGCCGGACGGTCGTGCAAAGGCGGAGAGGGCAAGCGCGTTCGCCGCGGTCCCGGTCGGCACGAAGAAGACCGCGACCTCGTGCTCGAAGACCTCCGCGAACTTCCGTTCGACGGCCTTCGTGATGGGGTCGGAGCCATAGGCGGGAGCCACGCGGTCGTTCTCGGCGGCGATCGCCGCGGCGATCTCGGGGGCGCAGCCGGCCCAGTTGTCGGAGGCGAAGTTCATGGGGGTCAGGTCAGTCGTTCATCGAGGTCGGCCACCGGCGGGCGGCGTGGAGGATGCGGAGGACGATGGTGCGATCAGAGGCGACTCGATAGGCCACGATGTATGGCGTGCCGGAGACCACCAGTTCCCGCGTGCCAGCGATGCGCCCGGCCCTGCCGCGGTTCGGAAAGCGCTCCAAGTGTCGTGACGCAGGCCCGAATTGCAGCGGCGATCCTTGAGGCTTCCACCGGATTGTCCGCCGCGATGTGTTCCTTGATCTCGACGAGGTCGATCGTGGCCGATCGCGACCACGTTGCCTTCACTATTGGCCAACCTTCGGAGGGGGCAACTCGTTCGGGGTTCCCCACGACGCCAGCCAGTCATCGACGGCCTGCCCGGAAATGACCTCGCCACGGGCGACTTCCGCGAGTGCCTCCTCGATGGCGGCCGCGTGCCAATCGTTGGCTTCGACAGCTCCGGCGATCGCCTCCGCTGCGATGTCTTCTTCGGTCCGTCCGGTCGTTGCAGCCAATTTGGCCAGCCGCTCGCGAACGGATTTTTCCACGGGAACGGCAAGGACGGTGGTGCTCATCTCAAACGCTCCGTACGCATGGCCTTGAAGGTAAGCGTGCCGCGGGGCCTCCGCAAGGAAAGGACCGTTCGACGACTTCGCCTTCCGCGCCTACCTCTTGAGTTGTGGTGCCGCGTTGCGTATTTATACACAACGTACGCGGAGACTGAATGTCAAAGCCTCGCTCCCCGCTTCGGCCGAGAGAGGTCGTGAGGCTGCTCCGGGCCGACGGGTGGGACGTCAAGCGCCGGGGACCAGGTGACCACGTCCAGTTCGCGCATCCGTCGAAGTCCGGGAAGGTGACGCTGGACATGGGATCGGACCCCATTCCAGTCGGAACGCTGCGTTCGATCTACCGCCAGGCCGGCTGGGATTGGTGAGGACGACATTGGCCATCGCACACGCACTGATCCACGAGGAGGGCGGCGTCTTCGGGATTTCGTTCCCCGATTTCCCGGGCTGTATTGCTACGGCGCGGCAGGAGGAGGAGGCGATCCGGAAGGCGTCGGAGGTCCTGACTTTTCACGTCGCCGGCATGGTCGAGGACGGCGATCCCTTGCCGCGGCTTCGGTCGCTCGTCGAACTCCGTGCCGACGCCGAGGTCGCTGCGGAACTCGGGGAGGCGATCGTGGCTCTCGTTCCGTTCGATTTGCCCTCTAGGGCCGTGCGGGTGAACATCTCGATGGATGCCCGATTGCTGGACGCTGTGGATCGCGCGGCTGAGGCCTCCGGCCAGTCGCGGTCCGCCTATCTCGCCGAGGCGGTCCGCGAGCGCATCAAGCGCGCCGGTTGACGGCACACCTGCCAGCGATCGGTCACTTCCGACCTTCAGGCGGCGCCGAGCTTCACCAGATGCTCCAGAGCGCGCCGCCGTGTTGATAGGCGCGCAATAAGGCCCCCGTTTTCGGGGTGATCGGCGTCCAAAAGGGCCCCCTCGGGAACGTGGGGTTCACAATGCCTCCGGGTTCATCGGAGGCTGGTTGGGATGCTGGTCGTGGAGACGATTGCGAAGATCCGCCGG
>CAXNGA010000085.1:0-6964 GCA_964201375.1 Kaistiaceae bacterium | reverse complement strand
GACCACGCCCTCGTCCGACGGACGGTCCGGCAGCGCGGCGATCGCCTCCCGGAGCCGATCGTTCACGAGCTGGAGGGCAGCGGCAAGCAGCCCTGCCTTCGACCCGAAGCGCTGGACCAGCGTCGCCGGAGCGAGGCCCGCTTCGGACGCGACATCGGCGAGCGTCATCCGGACCGGCCCGACGCGCTCAAGCGCCCGCAGCGCCGCCTCGAGGATCGCCTCGTCCGTCTGGGTCTTCCGTCGCGCCACGCCTCCTCCCCGAGCCCGCCGCGGTCACACGCGGATGCCGTTGCATCAGCTTAGGTCATCGCACAATATAAATGAACATTCATTTATAGGAGCGATGCGTGAGGATCCTCGGCTACATGGCGGCGAGCGTCGATGGCTACATCGCCGATCGGGACGGTGGAATCTCGTGGCTCGACCCGTTCAACGACGTCGATGCCGGCTATGATGGCTTCATCGCTGGGATCGGGACGGTCGTGATGGGGCGGCGGACCTATGACCAGGTCCGCACCTACGGCACGTATCCCTACCCGGCCCAGCGTTCGATCGTCGTCACGCACGGGCCGATCGATGCGGCGCCACCCGGCGTCGAAGCATGGCACGACGGCGTGCCGGCGCTGATCGCGCATCTCCGGCAGGCCGAGGCCGATCGGAACGCCTGGGTCGTCGGCGGAGCCGCCCTCCAGGCCGCCTTCATCGCGGCGGGAGGGCTCGATTCGCTCGAACTGTTCGTGATTCCGGTATTGCTAGGCGACGGCGTCAGGATGTTTCCGCCGTTGCCTCCCTCAGGGCCGCTTCGCCTCGACGGGGCAAAGATGCTTGGCAAGGGCATGATCCGGCTTGCCTATGGCCTCAGGCCATAGGCTGCAGCCGCTAGTCCTCGTCGCCTGCAGTCGTGCTCTTGATGGACTTCAGCTTGGCGAAGACGGCATCGGCGTCGAGTTCGCCTTCCGGCGCACCCCGGCGACGGGCCGCCGCGGCGAGCGCCTCGGCCGTGGTCGTTTCGCTGGCCGGCAGGAGCGTCGGACCGGAGATCGGTGTTTCCTGCTGCGGCATGGTCTTGGCCGCACGCTCGACCTCCATGTCGAGGTCGATCTGCGAGCACAGGCCCATCGTCACCGGATCCATCGGCGTGAGCGCGGAGGAGTTCCAGTGCGTCCGGTTGCGGATCGAATCGATGGTCGGCTTGGTCGTGCCGACGAGGCGCGATATCTGCGCATCCTTGAGTTCCGGGTGGTAGCGGAGCAGCCACAGCACCGCATTCGGACGATCGTGGCGGCGCGACACGGGCGTGTAGCGCGGCCCCTTCCGCTTCACGGTCGGGATGCGGACCTTCGGCTCGGACACCTTCAGCTTGTAGGCAAGATCGGTTTCGCCGCGCGTGATCTCCTCGCGGGCGAGCTGTCCGGTGGACACCGGGTCTAGCCCCTTCACCGTGGTCGACGATTCGCCGTCGGCGATCGCCTTCACCTCGAGCGGGTGCAGCGTGCAGAGGTCGGCGATCTGCTGGAAGGACAGCGATGTGTTCTCGACCAGCCAGACAGCGGTCGCCTTGGGCATCAACAGGGTCGTGGACATAGAGCCTCCTCGTCGCTCCGACAGGCTTTCCGCCGGAGCCCCAGCCGATCAGGTTTGCTTGGGGATGCTCCTATATAGGGGGCAGATATTGCCAAGGCAAACGGTGGTGGAGGGGTTGCGGCGGCCGCCTCTCGCGACCCGGCCGAAGGGCACGGCTGCTCCCTTGCTTCCCCTTTTGAGACATTGCCTTGGGGTGTCGCCGCCCTACCCCCTACCCTACCGTCAGAACCACCTTGCCGATGTGCTCGTTCGCCTCGAGCCGGCGGTGCGCGTCCGCGGCTGCGCGGAGGGGGAAGGTCGAATCGATCACGGGCCGCACCCGGCCCGCGGCGAGAAGCGGCCAGACCTTCTCGCGGAGTTCCGAGGCGACCTGCGCCTTGAAGGCCACCGTCCGGGGCCGGAGCGTCGAGCCGGTGTAGGTGAGGCGCTTCACCATCACCGGGCGAAGATCGAGCGTCGTCGACGTGCCGCCGAGGAAGGCGATCTGGACGATGCGTCCGTCCCGCGCGGCCGCCGCGAAGTTGCGGGCGACATAGTCTCCGCCGACCATGTCGAGGATGACGTCGGCGCCGCGGCCGCCGGTGAAGGATTTCACCGCCTCCACGAAGTCCGTCGTCCGGTAGTTGATCGCAAGGTCGGCGCCGAGCGCCCGGCATGCTTCCGCCTTGGCATCCGACCCGACCGTGACGACGACCGTCGCCCCGAACGCCCTGCCGAGCTGGATCGCCGTGGTGCCGATGCCGGAACTGCCGCCGTGGACCAGGAGCGTCTCGCCTGCCGCAAGCAGTGCGCGCGAGAAGACGTTCGACCACACCGTGAAGAACGTCTCCGCAATCCCGGCCGCGGCGAGCATGCCGACGCCCGCCGGGAGCGGCAGGGCATTGGTCTCATGGACGACGCAGTATTCGGCATACCCCCCACCCGGAACGAGCGCGAGCAACGCATCGCCGACCGCGAACGCCGATGCCCCCTCGCCCCGCGCGACCACCTCGCCGGCGATCTCGAGGCCGGGAATCCCGCTCGCACCGGGCGGCGGCGGATAGTGCCCCTGCCGCTGGGCGACATCCGGCCGGTTCACGCCGGCCGCCCTCACCCGGACGAGAATCTCTCCCGCCCCCGGCGAGGGCACCGGCAGTTCGACCGGAACCAGGATTTCCGGTCCGCCCGGCTCGCTTATCGCGATGGCGGTCATCGTCGCGGGGATCGGCATGGCGCCTCCTGGTGGAACGCGCATGATCCTGCCTCCGCCGGCGGGGCCGATCAACGGCGCGCGTTGCCCGCCCCGGTGTGAGAGAGGATGATGGCACCTGCGCCCGGCACCGCGGCGCGGCTGAGGCCTGGGAGACGACGATGCCCTTCATCGAGGACGAACCGCCGCGGAAGAAGCCGGCGCACACCGTCGGGGACGACCTGTCGCGCCTGTCGGAGGATGAACTCGCTCAGCGTGTCGCGATCCTCCGCGATGAGATCGTCCGGATCGAGGCGGCGCTCGGCGCGAAGAGGGCCAGCCGCACCGCTGCGGCGAGCATCTTCCGGACCTGACGCGGAAAGTTGTTTCCCGTTGCTCCTCGCGCGCGCAAACTGGCGCATTGCGAGGGGCGCCTTGTTTGGCTAAGAGACGCAAACGCTCATTTCCTGAGGGGGATATCATGGCGCATGAGATGCAGGTGCTTTCGGCGACCGCGGCGGACATCGCGTCCGACATGGACTACCATCGGAAGTCTTGGGGCGCGTTCCGCACCCTGATGACGTGGACCTCGGTGGGGAGTATCGCGATACTGGCGCTCCTCTTCTTCATCTTCAACTAACCCCGGCGTGCCGTCGCGCCCGCGCGAGGCACTGTCCGGCGGAAAGTCGGCGAGGAAGCAAGAATGAAGATCGCTGTGCCGGCCGAGCCGGCAGAGGCGGAGAGCCGCGTCGCCGCCACGCCGGAGACCGTGAAGAAGCTGATCGGCCTTGGCGCGGACGTCGTCGTCCAGGCCGGGGCCGGAGCGCGTTCGCGCTTCCTCGATGCGGAGTACCAGGCAGCCGGCGCGAAGGTGCTGAAGACCGCCGCGGCGGTCGTCAAGGACGCCGACATCGTCCTCCACGTCCGCCGCCCGGATACCAGGGAACTCAGCGCCGTGAAGTCCGGCGCGCTGGTCATCGGCGTGATGGATCCATACGGCAACGAGGAGGCTATCCGCGCGCTCGCCGCCGCCGGCGTGCGCGCCTTTTCGATGGAGCTGATGCCACGCATCACCCGCGCCCAGGTCATGGACGTCCTGTCGAGCCAGGCGAACCTGGCCGGCTACCAGGCGGTGATCGATGCGGCCGGAACATATGACCGCGCTTTCCCGATGATGATGACGGCCGCGGGCACCGTGCCCGCAGCGCGCGTCTTCGTCATGGGCGCCGGCGTCGCCGGCCTCCAGGCGATCGCGACGGCCCGCCGACTCGGGGCACAGGTGACCGCCACCGACGTGCGGCCTGCCGCCAAGGAGCAGGTCGAGAGTCTCGGGGCGAAGTTCGTCGCCGTCGAGGACGAGGAATTCAAGCAGGCCCAGGACGCCCGTGGCTACGCCAAGGAGATGTCCAAGGCCTACCAGGAAAAGCAGGCGACGCTGGTCGCCAGCCACATCGCCAAGCAGGACATCGTCATCACCACCGCGCTGATCCCCGGCCGGCCCGCGCCGCGCCTCGTGACGAAGGCAATGGTCGATTCGATGAAGCCCGGCTCGGTGATCGTCGACCTTGCCGTCGAGCGCGGCGGCAATGTCGAAGGCGCCATTGCGGGCGAGATCGCCACCGTCGGCGACGTGCAGATCATCGGCTTCACCAACGTCGCCGGGCGTATCCCGTCGACGGCTTCGGCGCTCTACGCCCGGAACATCTTTGCCTTCGTCGAGACGCTGATCGACAAGACGAAGAAGGAAGTTGCCGTCAACGACGAGGATGAACTCGTCAAGGCGACGCTCCTGACCAAGGACGGCGTGGTCGTCCATTCGATGTTCAAACCGAAGCCGGCCTAGCGCCAGGGACGGCGCCGCGTCTTCCGCGGCTGAGATAGAGGACAACGGCCCATGGCCACCCCGGCAGAGCTGGTAATCCAGGCACAGGCCGCCGCCGAGACCGCGAACGCCGCGGCCGGAGCGGCGACGAACGCGGCCGACCTAGCGCGCGACGCGGCGACGGCCGCCGCGACCTACGCCGATGCAATCGGCGACAACGCGGCGGCGGTCGCGAGCATGGCCACCGGCGGCTACGTCGACCCGTTCGTCTTCCGACTCGCGATCTTCGTCCTCGCGATCTTCGTCGGCTACTTCGTCGTCTGGTCGGTGACGCCGGCCCTGCACACGCCGCTGATGAGTGTCACCAACGCCATCTCCTCCGTCATCATCGTCGGCGCGATCCTCGCGGTCGGCGTCGAGGTCGTGCCGATGATCTCCGGCGAGGCCGACGGCCACGGCTGGGCGCGCGTCTTTGGCGGCATCGCCCTGGTCCTTGCCTCGATCAACATATTCGGCGGCTTCCTCGTCACGCAGCGGATGCTGGCCATGTACAAGGCCAAGCAGAAGCCGGGCGGCACCGCCAGGGGCCACGGCTGATGTCAGCGAACCTCACCGCTTTCCTCTATCTCGTCGCGGGCGTCCTCTTCATCCTGGCGCTGCGTGGCCTGTCGCACCCTGAATCGTCGCGCCGCGGCAACTACATGGGCATGGCCGGCATGGCCATCGCCGTCGTCACGACGCTGATCAATGCCACGCCGGACTTTGGCACCTTCGTCATCATCGTCGGGCTGATCGCCGTCGGCGGCGCCATTGGCGCCGTCATTGCGCGGCGGATCGCCATGACGGCGATGCCGCAGCTCGTCGCCGCCTTCCACAGCCTCGTCGGCCTCGCCGCGGTGCTCGTCGCAGCCGCAGCGCTCTACGCACCGACTGCCTTCGGCATCGGCGAGCCGGGCCACATCCACACCGCCAGCCTGATCGAGATGTCGCTCGGCGTTGCCATCGGCGCGCTGACCTTCACCGGCTCGGTGATCGCCTTCCTGAAACTCGATGGCCGGATGTCGGGCAAGCCGATCCTCCTGCCGCAGCGCCACCTCATCAACATCGCGCTTGCAGTTGCACTCGTGGCACTGGTGATCGGCTTCGCGATCACCGGCAGCACGGTGCTGTTCTGGCTGATCACGATCGTCGCGCTCGTGCTCGGCCTCCTCCTCATCATCCCGATCGGCGGCGCGGACATGCCCGTCGTCGTGTCGATGCTGAATTCCTATTCCGGGTGGGCTGCCGCCGGCATCGGCTTCACGCTCGGCAACACCGCGCTCATCATCACCGGGGCGCTCGTCGGCTCGTCCGGCGCGATCCTCAGCTACCTCATGTGCAAGGCGATGAACCGGAGCTTCATCTCCGTCATCCTCGGCGGCTTCGGCGGCGAAGCCGCTGCGGCGGCGGGCGGTGGCGAGCAGAAGCCGGTCAAGCAGGGCTCGGCGGAAGACGCCGCCTTCATGCTGAAGAACGCGGGCAAGGTGATCATCGTCCCCGGCTACGGCATGGCCGTCGCCCAGGCGCAGCACGCCCTGCGCGAGATGGGCGACCTCCTCAAGGAGCACGGGGTCGAGGTCAAGTACGCGATCCACCCCGTCGCGGGCCGCATGCCCGGCCACATGAACGTGCTGCTGGCCGAGGCGAACGTCCCCTACGACGAGGTCTTCGAGCTCGACGACATCAACTCGGAGTTCTCGCAGGCCGACATCGCCTTCGTTATCGGCGCCAACGACGTGACGAACCCGGCCGCCAAGGAGGACAAGACCTCCCCGATCTACGGCATGCCGGTGCTCGAGGTCTGGAAGGCCGGCACCGTGATGTTCATCA
Source organism: Kaistiaceae bacterium (assembly GCA_964201375.1). Lineage (GTDB taxonomy): Bacteria > Pseudomonadota > Alphaproteobacteria > Rhizobiales > Kaistiaceae > JADLGL01. The sequence continues at coordinate 521 of CAXNGA010000085.1, read as the reverse complement.
AGCGCGGCATGTCCTCGGGCTACGCCGGCATCGACAACACGCTGTTCTACCGCGACAACACCCTCATGCTCTTCGGTGACGCCAAGAAGATGGTCGAAGGCATCGTCCGGTCGCTATAGCCGGCGCCGCCTCCGGGTCGGCGGTCGTTGTCCAGGCCTTGTGCTGCCTGTTGGTCATCAGCGCGGAACTCGCCATCCGACCTGATCTGCTGCCGGAGCGCGGGCGGGCAGGCCGGGTTCGCCAACAACGGCGGGCACAGATCGGCCGCCGCCTGGTCGGCGTCCCCGTGCAGGAAGACGTCGAGGTAAGGGAGCCTGGGAGGCTGCCGTGCCCGAGGGGATCGCGCCGATCGGGTCGCGCCGCCGTTGTTTCTGCACGTTCGAGCCCCCGCCCCCGGCAGCAGCCCGTGGCCGGCGATGCGAGTCGCCGCAAGCCGGTGGTGACGGCGGGAAGCTGGCCGAGCTCAGGCCGGCTCGCCGGCCTTCTGGCGCCTCGGCGGGTCAGCCCCGTGCCATTCGCCT
>CAXNGA010000084.1:0-6976 GCA_964201375.1 Kaistiaceae bacterium | reverse complement strand
GCAAGCCCCCGACGACACTCCGCCGGAAGAGACACCAAAAGCCTGATCGCCCAGCCCCGGAAGGCCGCGCCCGCGCGGCCTTCCGACCACGCGGCCTGATGCATTTTTGCTCCGGCCCGCCGATGCATTTTTGCTCCGGCGTTGACAATGGCCGCGTACCGCCATTTCCATTTATTAGCTAATGAAATCATTTCATTAGCAACCTTTGCCTAGACTTTAGATAGGGGGCAAATGTGGTCAAAAAGTGGGCATAATTCGACTGTTAATCGAATGGTCGTTGGTTCGAGTCCAACCCGGGGAGCCAATCGGAACAAGGGGTTGGACCATATCGGTCTGACCCCTTTTTCTTTCGGGGGTAACGTTTTGGCGCCGCCTGGGAAGAAGGATTCCCGGGAAGGCGGAGACCACCCGCCACAGGCTTTCCGGCCCGCTTCCCGAATGCGACCACCCGGCATGGAGCGGCGGTCCTCTCGTCCCGCCAGTACACCGGGGGCGCTCCGGTGTCCGTCGTGACCGCTCCGGGAGCGCCCGGACGAGAAGTACAAGCGACGAACTGGAACCGGAAATAAAGGCTTTGCCAACCACCCGGCAGGAATCTCCATGGTTTGTGGTGGTTCGCCCTGCCGTTTTCGACCGGTGCTAACTTCCTGGCGACGGCCCTGAAGTAGGTGTGCTGGGGTTCGGTGCCTTGGCGAAGTATCGGCTGGGCGCCCTGGTTGTGCTGCCGCCTCCCGTTCACGCGGCTTTCCCTTTCCGGAGCTTCCCGATGGCCTTCAAGATAGTGGCCCCGATCGCGGCCGTGTGCATGCTCGCTGGCTGCACCACCTCAGGAACCGGCGGCGTCACGCCCGCCGCTCGTGTCGACACCTGGCAGGGGCTCGACGTGCAGGCGATGATCCCGCCGCTCGATCTGGTTGCTGCAGCGAACAACGCGCGCTCCCAGGGGCGCGTGCTCACTGGCCCCCGCCGCGAGGGCGGGGCTTATGTCCTGACGCCCGCCGACCAGCTCGCCGCCGCCTGCGCCAACAGCGTCAACGCCGAGGCGGGACCGCTGGTGGGCTGCACCGTCCGGAACGGCGGCCCGCCATCGGCGTGGACGTATACGGTGTACGTGTCCGACCAGTACCCGGTCTGGTTCCGCGAACTCGTCGGCACGCGCGAGTTCGGCCATGTCGGCCAGTCCGAGTTCGGCCTGCCCATCGACCACGCCGGCTTCACCAGCCCGACCGCGGACCTGATCCGCCGCCTCGGGGGGTGAGCCTGCGCTGCCGGCTCGCAGGTGCGTCGAGGCTGGAAGAGTCACCCGTCGCGCCCGCGACGGGTGTCATGATCGGGCGGCTGGCCAGGCTCCCGCCGGCTCGGGAAAGGGGCGCTTGCCCGGCGCCAGCGGACGTGTTGCAGGCAGGGTGGGGGGATCAGCGCCTGCCATTCCGCCCGGATCGGGACCGGTTTCGCTGCCCTGCCGCGGGATGTGGGGTTGGCAGGCGGCACCTCACGCCGCCAGAGCCGCTCAGGAAACGAGGGTGATGACTTCCGGCCCGCCTACGGCGTTGTTCCGCCCCTGCCGCTTGGCGGTGTAGAGCGACTGGTCGGCGCTCTCGAGGAGGCCGCGAACGGCGACTCCGGGCACCATGCGATGCCCGGCAACGCCGACGCTGACGGTGACGATGCCTTCCTCGCTGCCGGCATGGGCAATCCGGAGGGCCGCCACGTCGGCCACCATTTGCCGCGCGATGGTCATGGCCTCGTCCTGCGGACAGTTCGGCAGGATCAGTGCGAATTCCTCGCCGCCGATGCGCGCGGCGAAGTCGCTCGCGCGCCGCGCGGCCGCGGCAACGAGCGCCGCCACGCGGCGGAGCGTGTCGTCCCCCGCGAAGTGGCCGTAGTGGTCGTTGAACTGCTTGAAACGGTCCACGTCGACCAGCAGCAGGGAAAGCAAGTTGCGGTCGCGGGCACAGCGTTCGCCTTCCTGCTCGATCCGCTCCTCGAAGGCACGGCGGTTGCCGAGATCGGTCAGGCCGTCCCGCAGGGCGAGTTCGGCGAGGCGGAGATTGGCGGCGTTCAGCTCGGCATCTCGCTCCGCGAGCGCCTCGCTCATCGAATTGAAGCTCTCTCCGAGTTGTCTGAACTCCGGCACGAAGCCGGTGACGTCGATCCGGGCAAAAGGCCACCGGACGCCACCCGACCGGCGGCGGCCCGCAATGCGCCGAGGGGCCGGTGGACGAGCCATTCCCCGCCGAGCCAGACGAGGAGGCAGAGGCCGATGCCGACGATGACCATCGCCGCGACCGAGCGGACGGCGCGTGCATTGGCCTCGGCGAGGACGATCGACCTGTCGCTGAGGACGACAAGGCGCCCGTTCGTCGCCGACAGGGCCGAGAAACTGACGACGTAGGTCCTGCCGCCGAAGGCCACGGCTGGAAGGACACCGGCACCGCCGGCCGTCGCCGCCCAGAGGTCCGTCGCCGAAAGGTCCTGCCCGGCGTGAAGATGCTTCCTTCGGGTGAACTGGCCACGACGAAGGCGTTCCGGTCGAGGAGTGCGACCAGCGTGCCGTCTGCGTCGTCGCCTGCATCGGCAGCCACCAGGCTGAGTTCGTCCACGTCGATGCCTGCCAACACGACGTCCCGCACGACCCCGCCCTCGATCCGAGGGATCGCCGCAACCACGGCAGGCAGCCCGTCGATGCGGCCGACGACGAAGTCGGTGATGACGAAATCCACGGTCCGCAGCGCAGTCTGGAAGTAGTCATGGCCGGCGATGGACACGAGCGCTCCTGCAGAATCGAGGGACGAGCAGGTGAAGTTGCCCTCGACGGACACCAGCGAGATACTCTTCAGCCAGGCGAAATCGCCGGCGAGTGCCAGAAGGACGGCGCTGCATTCGTTCGGCGCTGCGTGGCCCGCTGGCTGGCGCGCCAGTTGCCTCAGGACGAATGCGACCTCCTGGAACAGGTGTTCCTCGCGCTCGGTGGAGCGCAGCGCGCGATCGAGCAGCCGCGCCTCGGCTGCCTCGACCGATCGGGTCCGGTCGCCGAGAATGGTGACGAACTGCTTGGTCCCGGCAAGGACGGCGACAAGCGCCAGCAGGAGGAACAGGGACGTCCTGAGGCTGAACCGGGCGGCAATGGGCATGGAGGCGGGCAACTCCCTTCGATGGCCGGCTTACGTCAGGTCACCTAAAAAAGGGCGGACGGTTTCGCTAAACTCGTGAATGCTGGCAGCATCTCTCGCTGGGTATCGATCGTCACGCCGTCGATCATCGCGCGAAACCGGCGGTCGCTCCACCGCTCGATCGTGCAGGGCATCGAGAGCGCCCGCGGTTGACTTGGGCAAGCGCCGACCAGTACGACCACAGCCGTTTCCACCGATCCCGGTCCTCGCCCCGATGTTAGACAAGACCTTCGACGCGGCCGCCGTAGAGCCGCGGATCGCAACGCTTTGGGAGACCGCGGGCGCCTTCCGCGCCGGCGCAGGCGCAAAGCCCGGTGCGCCGCATTTCTCAGTCGCGATCCCGCCGCCCAACGTAACGGGGTCGCTCCACATGGGGCACGCCCTCAACAACACGCTGCAGGACATCCTCGCCCGCTGGCACCGGATGCGGGGCCATGACGTCCTGTGGCAGCCGGGGACCGATCACGCCGGTATCGCGACCCAGATGGTCGTCGAGCGGCAGATGATGGAGCGGCAGGAGCCGAACCGCCGGCAGATCGGGCGCGAGGCCTTCGTCGAGAAGATCTGGAAGTGGAAAGCCGAATCCGGCGGCCAGATCGTCAACCAGCTCAGGCGCCTGGGCGCTTCGTGCGACTGGTCGCGCGAGCGCTTCACGATGGACGAGGGGCTGTCGAAGGCCGTCCTGAAGGTGTTCGTCCAGCTTCATCGCGAGGGGCTGATCTACCGCGACAAGCGGCTGGTGAACTGGGATCCGAAATTCCAGACCGCGATCTCGGACCTCGAGGTGCAGCAGATCGAGGTGAAGGGCCACCTGTGGCACTTCCGCTATCCGATCGAGGGCACGGACCGCTTCATCGTCGTTGCCACCACGCGGCCCGAGACGATGCTGGGCGACACCGCCGTGGCAGTGCGTCCGGAGGACGAGCGCTACCGCGACCTCATCGGGAAGCACGTCGTGCTGCCGCTGGTCGGCCGCCGCATCCCCATCGTCGGCGACGACTATGCCGACCCCGAGGCGGGCTCGGGCGCCGTGAAGATCACGCCGGCGCACGACTTCAACGACTTCCAGGTCGGCAAGCGCCACAACCTGCCGCAGATCAACATCTTCGACGTCGAAGCCAATGTCGTGCTCGCCGGCAACGAGGCATTCCTGGCAGGCGTGCCGGCATCGGCCGAACTCGACGCCACGATTGCCGCCATCGACCGCCGCGACCGGTTCGCGGCGCGGAAAGCGATCGTCGCGCTGATGGAGGAGAGGGGCCTCGTCGAGAAGATAGAGGACCACACCCACGCCGTGCCGCACGGCGACCGCTCTGCCGTGCCGATCGAGCCGTACCTGACCGACCAGTGGTACGTCGACGCCGCAACGCTGGCGCAGCCCGCGATGGAGGCCGTTCAGGACGGGCGCACGGTGTTCGTGCCGAAGCAGTGGGAGACGACCTACTTCAACTGGATGCAGAACATCCAGCCATGGTGCATCTCGCGCCAGCTGTGGTGGGGCCACCAGATCCCGGCCTGGTACGGGCCGGACGGGAAGGTGTTCGTTGCCGAGACGGAGGGAGAGGCCGTCGCGCAGGCCGCGAAGCACTATCCGACGCCGACGGCGCTCACCCGCGATCCGGATGTCCTCGACACCTGGTTCTCGTCGGGCCTGTGGCCGTTCTCGACGCTCGGCTGGCCGGACCAGACCGAGGCGTTCGCCCGCTACTATCCGACGAGCGTCCTCGTCACCGGCTTCGACATCATCTTCTTCTGGGTCGCCCGGATGATGATGTTCGGCATCCATTTCACCGGGACGGAGCCGTTCCCGACCATCTACATCCACGGCATCGTTCGCGACGAGAAGGGCGCGAAGATGTCGAAGTCGAAGGGGAACGTGGTCGATCCCCTCGACCTGATCGACGAATTCGGCGCCGACGCGGTCCGCTTCACGATGGCCGCCCTCGCGACCCCCGGTCGCGACGTGAAGCCGGCGCGCGCCCGCATCGAAGGCTACCGCAACTTCGCGACCAAGCTCTGGAATGCGAGCCGCTTCGCCGAGATGAATGGCTGCGTCTCGGCCGGCGGCTTCGATCCGTCATGGGCCACGGAGACGGTGAACCGCTGGATCCTCACGGAAGCCGCGCGGGCGCTCGCCGAGACGGATGCGGCGCTCGCCGGCTACCGCTTCTCGGATGCCGCCGCCGCCGTCTACCGCTTCGTCTGGAACACATACTGCGACTGGTACCTCGAACTGGTGAAGCCGGCGCTCACCGGCGAGGACGGCGGCGCCAAGGACGAGACGCGGGCGACGGTCGCGTTCGTCCGCGACTTCATCCTGCGCCTCCTGCACCCGTTCATGCCGTTCGTGACCGAGGAACTGTGGGACCGCACGGCCGCCGAGGGCGCATCGCCGCGGGCGAACATCCTGGCGCTGTCGGAATGGCCGCAGACGTTCGCCGGGGACGCCGCCGCCGCGGAGGAAATGAACTGGGTCGTGGCGCTCGTGTCGGAGGTCCGCTCGGTCCGCACCGAGATGGGCGTTGGGGCAGCGCTGCAGGTTCCGCTCGTCCTCGTCTCGACCTCGCCGGAGATCGCCGACCGGCTCGTGCGCCACCAGGCATCGATTATGCGGCTTGCGCGCCTGTCCGAGCTCACGCTCGCCGCCACCGCGCCGTCCGGCTCGGTGCAGATGGTGGTGGGCGAGGCCACGGCCTGCCTCCCGCTCGCCGGCATCATCGACATCGCGGCCGAGCGCCAGCGCCTTGCCCGCGAGATCGACAAGGCCGCCAGGGAGATCGCCCGGTTCGAAGGCAAGCTCGGCAACGAGCAGTTCGTCGCCAAGGCGCCGCCCGAGGTGATCGACGAGCAGCGCGAGAAGCTCGATGAGGCGCGTGGGCTGCAGGCAAAGCTGCGCGGGGCGCTGGAGCGGCTGGCGAGTTAGGCCAGACAGGTCATGCAAATGCTCGGCATCCGAATGCCGGCACGATGATTTCCGGCGCGCAGATGTGCCGGACGAGCGGCCACGAGCATTGAAAAGAAGAAGGGCGCCGACTCGGCTGAGGCGGCGCCCTTCGCAACTCGTGGAGTCCGGTCCGGTCAGACCGAGTAGTACATGTCGAACTCGACCGGGTGCGGGGTGTGCTCGAAGCGGATGACCTCTTCCATCTTCAGCTCGATGTAGGAGTCGATCATGTCGTCCGAGAAGACGCCGCCGGCCTTGAGGTAGGCGCGGTCCTTGTCGAGGTTCATGAGAGCCTCGCGGAGCGAGCCGCAGACCGTCGGGATCTTCTTCAGTTCCTTCGGCGGCAGATCGTAGAGGTTCTTGTCCATCGCAGCGCCGGGATGGATCTTGTTGGCGATGCCGTCGAGGCCGGCCATCAGCATGGCGGCGAAGGCGAGGTAAGGGTTCGCGCCCGGATCAGGGAAGCGGACTTCGACGCGCTTGGCCTTCGGGTTGTTGGTGTACGGGATGCGGCACGAAGCGGAGCGGTTGCGGGCCGAGTAGGCCAGCAGCACCGGGGCCTCATAGCCCGGGACGAGGCGCTTGTACGAGTTCGTCAGCGGGTTGGTGAAGCCGTTGAGCGACTTCGCGTGCTTGATGATGCCGCCGATGTAGAACAGGCAGGTCTCGGAAAGGTCGGCGTACTGGTTGCCGGCGAAGACCGGCTTGCCGCCCTTCCAGATCGACTGGTGGACGTGCATGCCCGAGCCGTTGTCGCCGAAGATCGGCTTCGGCATGAAGGTCGCCGACTTGCCGTAGATATTCGCGACCTGATGGATGCAGTATTTATAGATCTGCAGCTGGTCGGCCATCAGGGTCA
>CAXNGA010000083.1:0-7104 GCA_964201375.1 Kaistiaceae bacterium | reverse complement strand
GCTTCGCTCGCGGCCTGCTCCGCCGTGCCCCGAGGGGGTCCCTTTTGCACGCCGATAGGGGGTCCCTTTTGCATGCCGATTGACAGATCGACTTAAGCGTGCCCTTCACGAAGGAGCATGACACTTCGTTGCAGCTGCTCGACTGATGGGTCTGGATCCGCCCTTGCTTTGCTCGCCCTGAGGAGGGGGGCTGTCAGACACCTAGAGCGAGCCGGGCAGCACCCGGTTCGGCGGTTCGTGGCCGTCGAGGAAGGCGCGGATGTTGACGATCACCTTCTCGCCCATGGCCACGCGGCTTTCGATCGTCGACGAGCCCATGTGCGGCAGGAGGACGACCCTGCCGGCCCGGGCCAGCCTGACCAGGCGCGGGCTGATGAACGGCTCCTCCTCGAAGACGTCGAGGCCGGCGCCGCCGAGCTTCCCTTCCTCGATGAGGGTGACGAGCGCCTTCTCGTCCACGACCGAACCGCGCGCGGTGTTGATGAGGATTGCATCGGGCTTCATCAGCCGGAGGCGCCGCGCCGACAGGAGATGGTAGGTCGCCGGCGTGTGGGGGCAGTTCACCGACACGAAGTCCATGCGGGCGAGCATCTGGTCGAGGCTGTACCACCACGTCGCGCCGAGCGCCGATTCCACCTCCGGCTCCAGCCGGCGGCGGTTGTGGTAGTTGATCGCAAGGCCGAACGCTGCAGCGCGCTTCGCGAGCGCCCGGCCGATGCGCCCCATTCCGACGATGCCGAGCGTCCGGCCGCCGAGCCGGTGACCCACCATCCAGGTCGGCGACCATCCCGGCCAGTCGCCCGAATCGATCAGGACGCGCGCACCCTCGACCAGCCGCCGGGGCACGGCGAGGATCAGCGCCATCGCGATGTCGGCGGTGTCCTCGGTGAGGACGCCGGGCGTGTTGGTCACGACGATGCCACGGGCATTGGCAGCATCGAGGTCGATGTTGTCCACGCCGGCGCCGAAGTTCGCGATCAGCCTGAGGTTCGGCCCTGCCGCGTCGAGGATCGCGGCGTCGATGCGGTCGGTCACCGTCGGCACCACGACGTCGGCGCTGCCGACTGCGGCCGCGAGCGCCGCCGCAGTCATCGGCACGTCGTCCGGGTTCATCTGGGCGTCGAAGAACTGCACCAGGCGCTCCTCGACGGGCGCCGGAAGCCTCCGGGTGACGACGACGACCGGCGGTTCTGGCAAAATCGCCTCTCGTTGAGCACTTGTTAACCACGGCGGGCCATGCAGGAAAAGGCGCCGTGGCTCTCGCGGTCGGGTCTGTCTAGCAGATGGTCCGCACCCTCAGAAGGGCAGCCTGGAACTCGGGGGCATCGGATTGCGGGCGGGGACACTCAGGAAGGCGGCGGGCGTTGCGTTCGCCCTTGCTCTCTCGGCGGCACTGGCGGGAAGCGCCGCGGCGCAGGGACGGCAGGTCGGCCAGACCACGGGCCTGCCGATCCCGCGCTTCGTCAGCCTTGCCGCCGGTGAGGTGAACGTTCGCAACGGTCCGGGCTCGGAGTACCCGATCTCGTGGGTGTTCGTCCGCGCACGCTACCCCGTCGAGGTCATCAACGAGTTCGACAACTGGCGCCGCATCCGCGACATCAATGGGGAGGTCGGCTGGGTGCTCGGCACGCTGCTCTCGTCCGAGCGAACCGCGATCGTCCGGGGCGACCCCGGGACGACCGCCAGGCTCTACGCCCAGCCTGCCAGCACGGCGAGCGTGACCTACATCCTCCAGGCAGGCGTCCAGGCCGCGATCGACGAATGCGACAACGGCTGGTGCCGGCTCGTCGACGGCCGCTTCAACGGCTGGATCGAACAGGCGCTCCTGTGGGGCACCTACCCCAACGAACGCGTGGAGTAAGCCTCGGCTACGAGCCCGGGATGCGGCGGAGGCGGATCACCACGTCGACGCGGCTGATCTCCATGCCGGCCGGAGGCTCGGGCAGGCGATCGAGGCTCAGCGCATCCTCGGGTACGTCGAACATGACGTTGTCATCCTCGAGGAAGAAGTGGTGATGGTCGCTCACATTGGTGTCGAAGTAGATCTTCGACCCGTCCAGCACCACCTCACGAAGCAGGCCGGCATCCGTGAACTGGTGCAGCGTGTTGTAGACGGTCGCGAGGGACACGGGGACGCTTGCCTGCATCGCCTCGTCGTGCAGCGCCTCGGCGGAGACGTGCCGATGCCCCTGCGCGAAGAGGAGATGCGCCAAAGCAACGCGCTGGCGCGTCGGGCGCAGCCCGGCGGAGCGGAGACGCGTTCGCGTGGTCGACGACGTTCCCTCACCGGCTCGGAAAGTATTGGCGTGTCGCATGGAACCTGGAAGCCTTCTATGTTGCGGCACATTATAGGGTTCCGGGCTCCAACCGGCAACATCGGAACCCGTCGCTCCCTTTGCATGGGGGCTGCCGGCGGAAAAGCCGAATTCGCGTCGCAGCCATTCCGCGCCCGCCCCCGGCAGCGACGCTTTGGGCACACCGTGCGGGTTTCCCTCCGCTTGGGGGCCATGTTAGAGAGCGCCCGATCTTTTTTTGGGCAGCGTTCGATGCGGCACATGCTGAAGCGTCAAAGCGCAATCCCGGTGAGCTGGAAAAGCGCATGGATGAACGCCGCCGCAGCTTCGACTATGAAGGCCTTCTGAGCTGCGCCCGCGGGGAGCTGTTCGGTCCAGGCAATCCGCAGCTGCCGCTGCCGCCCATGCTCATGTTCGACCGAATCACCGATATCGGGGATGATGGCGGCGAGCACGGCAGGGGCCGCATCCGGGCCGAACTCGACGTTCACCCGGACCTGTGGTTCTTCCAGTGCCACTTCCAGGGCGATCCGGTGATGCCGGGCTGCCTCGGCCTGGACGCACTCTGGCAGATGCTCGGCTTCTTCCTCGGCTGGAGCGGCGGGCTGGGCCGCGGCCGGGCGCTCGGCGTGGGCGAGGTGAAGTTCACGGATCAGGTCCTGCCGGCCGTGAAGCGGGTCGAGTACGGTGTCGACCTCAAGCGGGTCTTCCGTTCCAGGCTCTTCCTCGGAATCGGCGACGGGTGGCTCAGGGCCGATGGCGTCACCATCTACACTGCCAGGGATTTGAAGGTTGGCCTCATGCCGTCGCAATCCGCGCCAGCGGGCTAGTTCAGGATCTCGCACGCTGGCGCGGCCGGCGCGCGGGGCTGGGTATGGAGGATGGTCGTTATGAAGCGCGTTGTGGTCACGGGCATGGGCATCGTGTCCTCGATCGGCAACAACAGCCAGGAAGTGCTGGCGTCGCTGCGCGAGGCGCGCTCCGGCATCGTGAAGGCCGACAAGTATGCCGAGATGGGATTCCGCTGCCAGGTCCATGGCGCGCCCACCCTCAATGTCGATGAAGTTCTCGACCGTCGCACGACCCGCTTCATGGGCGTTGGTGCGGCGTGGAACTTCATCTCGATGCGCCAGGCGATCCAGGACGCCGGCCTGGAGGACAGCGACGTCATCAACGAGCGCACAGGGATCATCATGGGCTCGGGCGGCCCTTCGACCCACGCCATCGTCGAGGCGGCGGACGCTGCCCGGACCAGGGGGCCGAAGCGCGTCGGTCCGTTCGCCGTGCCGAAGGCGATGTCGTCGACCAATTCCGCCACGCTCGCCACGCCCTTCGGCATCAAGGGCGTGAACTATTCGATATCCTCTGCCTGCGCGACGTCGAACCACTGCATCGGCAATGCGTACGAAACCATCCAGGTCGGCAAACAGGACATCATCTTCGCCGGTGGCGGCGAGGAACTCGACTGGACACTCTCCGTCCTGTTCGACGGCATGGGCGCGATGTCATCGGGCTACAACGACCGCCCCTCCGTCGCCTCACGCGCCTATGATCGCAACCGCGACGGCTTCGTCATCGCCGGCGGCGCCGGTGTCCTCGTCCTCGAGGAACTCGAACACGCGAAGGCGCGTGGCGCAAAGATCTATGCCGAGATCGTCGGCTATGGCGCGACCTCGGACGGGTACGACATGGTGGCTCCGTCGGGCGAAGGCGCCGTGCGCTGCATGAAGATGGCGATCGCGACCGCCGGCGGGAAGATCGATTACATCAACCCCCACGCCACCTCGACGCCGATCGGCGACAGGGTCGAGATAGAGGCCATCCGGAAGGTCTTCGGCAAGGACTGTCCGCCGATCTCGGCGACGAAGTCGCTGACCGGTCACTCGCTGGGCGCGACCGGCGTCCAGGAGGCGATATACTGCCTCCTGATGATGAAGAACGGCTTCATCACCAAGAGCGCCAACATCGAGAACCTCGACCCCGAATTCGCCGACATGCCGATCGTCCTCGAGCGGATCGACAACGCACGGCTCGACACGGTTCTGTCCAACAGCTTTGGTTTCGGCGGCACCAATGCGTCGCTCGTCTTCCAGCGCTACGCCGCCTGATCCGGCACGATTCGGAGTCAACTCATGGCATTGATGGCAGGGCGGCGCGGGCTGGTGATGGGCGTCGCCAACGACCATTCCATTGCCTGGGGGATTGCGCGGCAACTCTCCGAACAGGGCGCCGAACTCGCCCTCTCCTATCATCCGCATCTCGAGAGCAGGGTTCGCAAGCTCGCCGATGAGGTGGGCTGTCGGTTGCTTTACCCGTGCGACGTCGCACTTCCCGCCGATTCGGACGAGACGGCCTCGCTCGATTCGATGTTCAGGGCGCTTGCGAAGGACTGGGATTCGATCGACTTCGTGGTCCATGCGATTGCCTTCAGCGACCGTGCGGAGCTCGACGGCCGCTACGCCGACACCTCGCGCCAGAACTTCGTGAACACGATGCTGATCTCGTGTTTCTCGTTCACGGAGATCGCACGGCGCGCGGAGGCTATGATGAAGAACGGCGGCGCCATGGTGACGCTGACCTATCTCGGCGCGACCCAGGTGATGCCGAACTACAACGTGATGGGTGTCGCCAAGGCCGCGCTCGAGGCGTCCGTGCGCTACCTCGCCGTCGACTTCGGCGGCGACCGTATCCGCGTCAACGCCATCTCGGCCGGGCCGGTGCGGACCCTCGCCGCCTCCGGCGTCGCCAATGCCCGCGCAATCTACAATTTCCAGAAGCGCGCGGCGCCGCTCGGGCGGACCGTGACGATCGACGAGATCGGCGGCTCGGCCGTCTATCTCCTCTCCGATCTCTCGTCCGGTGTCACGGGCGAGGTCCACTTCGTCGACACGGGCTTCAACGTGGTCGCGATGCCGCCGCATGTCATCGAGACCATGCCGGCCGGCAAATAGGCAGCACCGCTTCTGGAGCGGCTACGGCTTCGGCGGTACAGCCGGTGCATCAGCGGCCGGCGCGTCACCCGCAGGTGCCTCATCCGGCACGGGCGTCTCGGGCGTCGGCGCGTCGTCGGCGACCGCGGGCGCCAGGACTTCACGGAGCGCGCGTTCCTCATCGGTGAACTCGCCGATGCGCTGGGCGACGTCACCCCAGTTCGGCACCGCTTCGGGCTCCCGTTCGCCGCCGAAGGCCGTGGTGATGCGGTTCCACAGATCCTCACGACCCTGCTGGTCGGCATCGAGGAGCACGTAGCCGCCGACGGCGACCACCACAACCGCGCCGACGACGATCGCCCGACCTCGCATCACATGCCCGGCGTGAGAATGAGGCCGTCATTGACCTCGCCGACGATCCGCATCAGGTCGCTCCAGGACTGGACCATCTGCGAACGCATGAGGTCGAGTGTCTCGATGCGCTCGAGGTCCGCGAGCGCGGCGCGCAGCGAATTGGCAAGGCTCAGCGTCTGCGCCGCGGCGGAATAGACGCGGGCGTTCTCGCGGAGGGCATGGAAGAAGACCTCGAGGTCCTCGGTCTGGTCGCCCATGCGGGTCATGACCTCGCCGTGGCGCTCGGAGAAGACGTCCCACGCCGCCATCGCAGCGTTGAGGGCCTGGATTTCGGCGTTGTTGGCCTGCTGCGTCAGGCGCCGCATCTCGACCTGCGCCTCATTGATGCCGCCGGCAACGAGGTCGTTCTGGATGCGCTGGTTGTCCGCCTCGAGCGCGGCGAGGCGCGAGCGGGTGTCGCCGATGCGGAAGCCGACTGCCTCGCCGATGTCGTCGAGCGTGCCTATCTCCGCCATGCGGCGCGAGAACACCTCGGGCGCGAGATTGGCGATCTCCTGGAACGACTGGGCGATCTCCGCGATCTCGCGGCCGATCTGCTGCATCTGGTCTTCGGTCAGCGTCGGGGTCGTCTCGGCAAGCTCGCGGATGCGCTGCGTCGAGGCGATGTTGCGGTCGATCGCTTCGAGGATGTCCGGGATCGTCGGGTCGGTCTGTGTTGCCTGGACGCTCCGGCCGAGCGCCTCGCCGAGGAGGCGGAGCGCCTCGTCGTTCGGTGCGGTCTCCACAGCCTGGGGGGTGAACCCCGGCTGCTGCTGGGCCGCCGCGGGCACGACGAAAACGGCGGTGGCCACGATCGCCAGGGCGCTCGCCCGGGTGCTGAACCAAGCCATTCTATTCCCTCGAGAAATGCGAGTTCCGGCCCCCAAACGGGTAGGGCGGACCTTCCCCGCACATCATGTCCCAATTGTGTCGCATTCCGGCACAGGCGCCGGGCGAGACCCGGAAAAGCGAAGGCCGCGCCGAGTGACCGGCGCGGCCTTGCATGCCCCCCATCGCCGAACCCCCCGGCTCGGCAAAGCCGTTCTCCGATCCTTGGATCGGCTAACCGAGGATGACGTTGAAGGCGCAAAGGAATTTGTGCAAGCGGGAACCCCGTTCGGACCGGCATCCGCAGTGACATTGCCGCCGCGCTGTTGCACGGCTGCCACAATGGGCCGCGGGGCTCCTATGGGGTCGGAATGGCGTCGTACGGGAGGAGATAGTAGGCCGCGCCCGCCGTGGCGGCGACACCGGCCGCGCACAGGAGGGCATGGTCGAGGCAGGTCAGCACCGTTCGCAGCGCGCAGCCGCTGACAGCGAAGCACAGGCCGACGATGAGGGCGACGCGCACCACGCGCATTGGAGAACTCCGGCGGGCGAAGGCGACCGCACGGGCACGCTAGTGGATGGAATCTAACACTTGGTGCCCTCGCCTGACGGCGGCGATGATTCTGTCGGGATCGGCGGTCCAGGTGAAAGGCTTGGGC
>CAXNGA010000082.1:0-7116 GCA_964201375.1 Kaistiaceae bacterium | reverse complement strand
ACCTGCGGCGCCCGCGTCACCGGCCGGACCACGCTCGCCGTCGGGACCAGCAGGTCCGACGCCGCCGGCCGGGCCGACCGGACCAGGCACGCCCTGCGTTCCCTGCAGGCCCGGCGTTCCCTCGCCACCCTTGCCGCCGGGCTCGCCCTCGGTCCCCTGCGGCCCGCAGCTGGCGACGATGACCCCGTCACGCCGCTCGGTGCCAGCGACGATGTCCACGATGCAGGTCGGTGGCAGGTAGGACACCTCGAACCGGAAGATGCCGCGTGCGTCGGCCGTGGCCGTGAACTCGGTGCCGTCGATCGTGACGGTCTGCTCGGCGGTCTGGGTGCGGCCTGCAATGACGAGCTGTCCGCCCGTGATTGCTGCCTGGTTGATAGTGATGTCCGCCAGTGCGGACGATGATCCGGCTACCGCCAGAATCGCGGCAAGGCCAATGCGGGCGCGCGTCATGGCTTCCTCCCCCTTCGCTTGATCACCCGCCACCTCGGGCGAGCGGGGGGGACGATATCGGCGTTGCGCGGGCGGGACAATCGCGGCCGCACGCGTCGATCGGCAGACAGTGGGCGAAACGACCTCTGCCGGGGCGTTTCACGGGGCGCGTGAACTGCGTAGAGGACAATCTTGTCGCGACGCCGCGACCGCGCTATTTTTCCTGTCGTTCGAGATTTTGGCTCTGCCTTGACGATCGCTCTACCGAGCCTTTCCCAAGTCACCGCTGAGTTCGAAGAGCCGGTCCGAATGTTTCGCGCCGGCAGTTTCACCTTCGGGTGACCGAGAAAGAGGAGGCCACGATGGCCACGGGTACTGTCAAGTTCTTCAATACGCAGAAGGGTTTCGGCTTCATCGCGCCGATCGGTGGCGGTCCGGACGTTTTCGTCCACGTCACCGCTGTCGAGAAGGCCGGGATGCGGACTCTCGTCGAGGGTCAGAAGGTGAGCTACGAGGTGGTGATGGAGCGCGGCAAGCCAGCGGCCGGTAGCCTCGCGCCTGCCTAGTCCGCCCGGGCGCAAGCCCGCGCGCATCGATCCAAAGGCCGTGCTCTGCACGGCCTTTTTCTTTTTTGCTGCGTCGCAGCGGTACGGGCACGCGCCCACGCGGAGCGAATCTCGCACAGCGCCAGAAGGAACCGGTGAAGGCGTCGGAACGGCCGCCTGATGCGACCGGCGCGGGCGGGCTCGGGATACCCACGGAACCGAGTGGAGCGAATGGTCGGAGTGGCAGGATTTGAACCTGCGGCCCCCACGTCCCGAACGTGGTGCGCTACCAGGCTGCGCTACACTCCGCCGCTCGGTGGGCGCCTTATACCGACGGGCCGGGGCAGCCGCAACGCCCCAGAACCACCTTTCGTCGTCCGTGCCGAAAATGGCGCGACTGGGACTCCGGCCCTCCTCCCGAACGTGGTGCGCCACCGCGTCCCCGCCCTGCGATTGCCCAGGCGAGACGCACCCGTTAGGAAGGCGGCGTCCGCGGCCGAGCGCCGGGGCGCGACATTGGGGCGTAGCCAAGCGGTAAGGCAGCGGGTTTTGATCCCGTCATTCCCAGGTTCGAATCCTGGCGCCCCAGCCATCGTGCGGAATCGTCTGACCCGACGGCATCGGCCGGGGATCTGCTCCCGCTCCAGTGCCACTCGTCCCGTTCGCAGTCTGGTCGCCGCCAGCCCGTGAACCTTCCAGCGCCACTCCCGAAGCGCCTCCGAAACTTCGAGCGCGAAAGATGGACTAACAGAATGTAAAGTGCTATGTGTTCCATAGCTGAAATGAACGGGCGGGCACCATGAACACGGCACTCTGGATCGCGCAGGGTCTCCTTGCGGCACTCTTCGGCATGGCGGGCGTCATGAAGACGTTCATGCCGATCCCGCGCCTGGCGGGAATGCTTGGCTGGCCGCGAGAAATGCCAGGGCTGACGCGATTCATCGGTCTGGCCGAGTTCGCCGGGGCGATCGGTATGATCCTCCCGATCGCGCTCGACATCCTGCCGTGGCTGACCCCGCTGGCCGCCATTGGCTTTGCGGTCATCCAGGTCCTGGCGATCGGCCTCCACCATCGCCGGGGCGAGACCTCGAAGACGCTGGTGCTGAATCTCGTGCTGCTTGCCCTGTCGCTCTTCGTCGCGATCGGCCTGTTCGACCTGTTCTAGCCGTTCGCAGCGGTTTCCCGGCGGCCGGCGGCGTCGTTCTAACCCGCCCGGAGGCTGAAACGGCCGAGCCGGAGCAGCGAGCGGGCCTCCGCGGGTGGCATCGATCCGGCCGAGGCAAGGCCGGCTGCGAAGGTCCGGATGAGGCGAACGAAGGACTCCTCGACATTGGCGCCGGTGCCGAATGCGCCGGTGGCGTCCAGCGAAACGAAGCCATGGACGATCGCGCGCACGGCGCGCACGGCGTGCAGCGTGTCGCTCCCGGTGATGCCGAACCCCTCCAGCACCGCCGAGACCACACCCACGAACATGCCGCCGGCGGCTTCGATCTCCGGGTTATCCGGCTGCGCCGCACGGAGCGTTGCCGCGTAAAGTCCCGGATGCTCGCACGAGAAGCGCCAGTATGCTTTCGCGAGTGCGACGAGCGCGTCCTCCCGCGAAAGGCCGATCGTGGCGTGTATGACGCGGCCGTTCATCTCGCGAATGCCCTTCAGCGCAACGCCACGCTGGATGGCATCGAGGCCGTCGACATGCTTGTAGAGGGAAGGGGGCTTCACCCCCAGCCGTTCCGAGAGCGCTGCCAGCGTGATGGCATCGAAGCCCTGTTCGTCCGCCAGGGTGGCAGCGGCGTCGATGACGCCTTCTGCGGTCAGTCCAGCCCGAGGCACTGGGTGTTCTCCTTCAGTCGAGCCTGCGAATCATCGTCGCGGGCCCCGAATGGGAAGACTAGCCCCAACCAGGGTGCACGGCATGATGGGCCCGGAGGTCCTCGGCCGAAACGGAGGACCTATCCCCGGACGAGGAACAGCGCCGCCAGCGGCGGCAGGGTGAGGTTGATCGACTGTGCCTGCCCGTGCGCCCCGATCGGCTCGGAGTGGACGCCGCCGCCATTCCCCATGTTGCTGCCGCCGTAGGCTGCGGCATCGGTGTTGACGGCTTCGCGGTAGAATCCGGGCTCGGGAACGCCGATGCGGTAGCCGGGACGCGGCACCGGTGTGAAGTTGCAGACGACGATCACGTCCGGCCCGGAATCGCCTCGGCGCGCCCAGGCAACGACGCTGTTCGCCGAGTCGTCGCCGATGAGCCACTGGAAGCCGGACGCCTCGCAGTCGCGCTGATGCAGCGCCTTCTGCTCGCGGTAGATGCGGTTGAGGTCGGAGACGAGCTTCTGCACGCCGTGATGCAGCGGCTCCTCCAGCTGGTGCCAGTCGAGGCTCCGCTGGTGGCTCCACTCGCCCTGCTGGCCGAACTCGCATCCCATGAAGAGGAGCTTCTTGCCGGGGTGGCCCCACATGAACGCGTAATAGGTGCGGAGATTGGCGAAGCGCTGCCATTGATCGCCAGGCATGCGGCCGAGGATCGAGCCTTTCCCGTGCACGACCTCGTCATGGCTCAGCGGCAGGACGAAGTTCTCCGAGAACGCGTACAGGAGCCCGAACGAGAGGTCGCTGTGGTGGTAGCGGCGGTGGATCGGATCTTCCTTCATGTAGCGGAGCGTGTCGTGCATCCACCCCATGTTCCACTTGAAGCCGAAGCCGAGCCCGCCATTGTAGGTCGGGTGCGAGACGCCGCCGAAGGAGGTCGATTCCTCCGCGATCGTGACGATCCCCGGCGCGTTCGCGTAGGTCGCCTCGTTGACGCGGCGCATGAAGGCGATCGCCTCCAGGTTCTCGCGGCCGCCATACTGGTTCGGCACCCACTCGCCGTGCTTCCGCGAATAGTCGAGGTAGAGCATGGAGGCGACCGCATCGACCCTGAGGCCGTCGAGCCGGTAACGCTCGAGCCAGAACCGCGCGTTGGCGGCGAGGAAGGCGGCGACCTCGGCCCGGCCGAAATTGTAGATGGCCGTGCCCCAGTCCTGGTGGAAGCCCTGGCGCGGATCGGCGTGTTCGTACAGGTGCGTTCCGTCGAAATGGGCAAGGCCGTGGGCGTCGATCGGGAAATGGCCCGGCACCCAGTCGAGGAGGACGCCGATGCCCGCCTCGTGCGCGGCATCGACGAACGCCATGAAGTCCTCGGGCGTCCCGAAGCGGCTCGTCGGCGCAAACAGGGACACCGGCTGGTAGCCCCACGACCCGTCGAAGGGATGCTCGGTGATCGGCAGCAGTTCGATATGGGTGAACCCCATCTCGAGAATGTAGGGGATCAGCTTCGCGCCGAGTTCGCGGTAGGTCAGCGGCCGGCCGCCTTCCTCGGGAATCCGCATCCACGATCCGAGATGGACCTCGTAGATCGAGATCGGCTCCTTGCGGGGATCGACGCGGAATCGGGCTGACTCCGCCCTTGGCGTCGCCGGAAACTCCGGCAGATCGTAGACGATCGAGGCCGTCGCCGGCGGAATCTCCGTTGCGAAGGCGAACGGATCGGACTTGAGCGGGAGGAGGGCCCCTGACGGCGTCCGGATCTCGTACTTGTAGCGTCGGCCTGTTACGACGCCGGGGATGAACAGCTCCCAGACGCCGGCCTCGTGCCGGAGGCGCATCGGGTGGCGCCGTCCGTCCCAGCCATTGAAATCGCCCACGACGGACACGCGCTGGGCGTTGGGCGCCCACACTGCGAAGCGGAAGCCCTGAACGCCGTCGACGGTGACCCCATGTGCGCCCAGGATGTGGAACGGCCGGTCGGATCCGACATCGCGCAGCGAAGCAAGGTCGTCGCCGGTGATGGTTGTGCCGAAAGCGTAGGGATCGTGCTCGACGGTGGACCCGGCGGCGCTGTCGACCGCGAGACCGTACGACGGCTTCCCGTCGGACTTGATCGTCGCGATGAAGAATCCGGCCGGATGCGCCCGGTACATCGGGGCGAGCGCGCGCTTCTCGTCCCGGCTGATGACGACCACGCGGCTCGCATGCGGTAGCAGTGCCCGTATCTCCCACTGGCCCGGCGCGATTTCGTGCGGGCCGAGCACCGAGAACGGGTCGCCGTGGCGGGCCGACACGATTGCGTCGATGACATCGGCACGCAGCACCGCGGGCGAGCGCGTGAGCGACCCCGTCGCGGGCGGCGGGGTGGCGGTCGCGGAAGCCGGCGCGCCGGCAGATCCGGCCGTCGCAACAGCGGAGGACATGGCGGCAGCAGCAGAGGCATCGCCGGTAACCTGAGCCGGGTCGCTGCTCGTCTTCGGAGCCGCCTTGACCTTCGCCACGGCAGCGGCCGCCGCCGCGGCAGACTCCGCCGCGGGCTTCTGTGAGCCAGCGGCAGTCGATGCCGCCTCGGAGACTGATTCGGCCTTCGCCTTCCCGCGCGTCCGGCTGGGAGTAGCTTCGTCGCGCGGAGTGCTGTCGGCCATCGGTCAGGCTTTCGTTTCGAGGATTTCGATTACACCCCGTGCCGGCGTGCCGATCCAGTCCGGGCGGTTGTTGGCCTCGTACACGATCTCGTAGAGCGCGCGTGTCAGGAGGTGGAACCGGAGGAGACGCGCGCGATCCCCGGCATCGGCGACCCATCCGGCCGAACCCTTCGCTGCCGCCTCATAGGCGCCGAGGAAGGCGGCGTCGACCGCCTTCCGCCATTCCGCCGAATAGGCCGCAGCCGCGCCCGCCTTCTCTGCGAAACGCTGTGCGATCGACTGTGTCGCCGCCTCGGCGGCATAGGCGAAGGAGCGCAGCATGCCGGCCACGTCGCGCAGCGGCGTGTCCTTGGTTCGGCGCGCTTCGGTCGATTTCCCGGGTTCGCCTTCGAAATCGACGATGACGACGTCGTCTTTGGCAATCAGCACCTGGCCGAGGTGGAGGTCGCCATGCACCCGCGTCCGCATTGCCTCCGCCGGCGTCGCGGCAAGCGCTCCCAGGAGCACCACCACGTCGGCATGGCGCGATCTGAGCGCGTCCACGGGTTCGCTCGTCCCGGCCGGGGCGGCGGCGAGCGCTGCGAACGCCTGGTCGGCAACCGCCGTGGCGGCTGCGAGCTGGGCCGCCATGTGGTCGGTCCCGATCGGCTCCGGCGCAAAGAAGGGGTCGCCGGTGGGGCGGGCGAGGGCGGCGTGGAGTTCGCCGATCCGCTTCCCGATGATCGACGCATAGGCAAGGAAGCGCTCCTGCGACTTGGTCGTGACCTCGGCCGGGGTAGCCACGACCTCAAGGTCGAGGTCGCGCTTCAGTTCGTCGATCGCGAGCGTCGCGGCATCGCCCTGGTTCGGCACGAATGCCTGCAGGAAGGCGAGTGCGGTCGGCGTTCCGTCGGCGGCGATCAGCTCGACCGAGCCCAGCGCCGCCGGGACATTCGGGAAGTGCGCGACCTCGGTGAGGTAGCGGCCCATTTCTATGTCCGGATGGATGCCTGGCTTCAGCACCCGGAACAGCTTCAGCATCATCGCCTTACCCAGGGCGATGGACGTGTTGCTCTGCTCGACGCCAAGGCGCTTCACCTCGGCCGGGTCGATCGTGACGGCCTCCGGCAGCGCGGGGGTGGGCAGGAACCGGATCGCCCCGCCCGACGCGGTCTGGATCGTGAAATCGCCCTGGATCGCCGCAAGGATCGACAGCGCGAAATCGGGCGCCTCGGCGGCGCCGTAGAGGAGCCCGGTCCGGGCGCCGCGCCGCGCCCGCGCGATGGCCGAGGAAAGAAGCGTGTCGTCCTCGCTGTCCTTGTACGCGAGGGGGATGAAGTAGCTCTGTCTGGCGCCGCCGCGCAGCGTGACGGTCACGGTCGGCAAGAGGTACCCTTCGGCGCCGGTACTCGTGTTGAGTACGGCGAAATCGTCCAGTGCCGTGGAGGCGATGCGGTCCTTCTTGCCGGCGAACCAGCGCTGGCTGGCTATGTGGCCGGGAGCGATCGTCCGCTCGAAGGCGGTCCTCTCGCGGCCGCACAGCACCGACGACAGCTTGCCCGAGAGGACGAGCGTGAACAGTTCGGGCGCCGCCGGCGCCGCTGCCTTCACGGCCGCGGCATTCAGCGTGAACCAGTAGAAGCCGTACGAGGACAGCGTGAGCTGGTAGTAGCCCTCGCCGATCGCCGGGAACATCTCGCCGCCGGTCA
>CAXNGA010000081.1:0-7136 GCA_964201375.1 Kaistiaceae bacterium | reverse complement strand
TGGCGGACCCGTCCATATAGCTCCACGCCCTTCATCCCTCCGCCCCCGCCCATGACGGGCAAAGGACTTACCAACTGCCGGAATTTTACTCCGGCGCGGCCGGCCATTCCGGCCGCTTCAGTGAGGGATTTTGTCTCCGGCGTTCACACTCGATGACGACGACACCGAGGACGACACCGGCATCAGCAAGGGAATGCGCGTCTCGTTCAAGTTCGAGGGCCACCTATTCATTCTTTATGGCCTCCATCTCGCCAGCGAAGCTGGGGATCACGGACAGGACCAGCAACGGATCGCCCAGGCTTCCATCTTGCGCCGGAACAGCCTCGACGCCATCAACGCGGGGCAGTTCGTTATCGTCGCTGGCGATCTCAACGACGACCGCGGTCAGCCGACGCTCCGGCGTATCCGAGGCTTCGACGATATGTGGCCCGACCTCGTTCAAACCGGCAATGCCGAGTTCTTCCCCGACGACCGGCTGGACACGCGCTGGACCTATGAGTTTGAAGGCGAGCGCGAGCAGATCGACCACATCCTGATCTCGCCCGCGATCTACACGGAGGTCGGCCGATCCGGCGTGCGGCCGAGCGTGCCGGAGCAGCCGAATACGTTAGCGTCAGATCACCGTCCGTTCGTGCTGACACTCCGGCTGGATTGAGACTTCGGCCAGAAGCCTTTGCCAGAACGCGAGTGGCTCTATCTTGCTGAACGGCGCGTCTTCGAGGCGGGCGAGCGTTGGGCCTTGATGCGCTCCAAGAGGACACCTGCGGGCTCGTCGGCCGGGTCCTGTGGCACGAGTTCGCCGCGGAAGGCTTTGGCGAGCACGGACTGATCGAGGTGGTCGATTAGCTTCCGGGCGCTCGTCGCCTCGAAAGCCAGGCGGTCGATCCAAGCGAAGGCGGTCTCGATGCGACGGACAATCTCTGTCTGCTCGCTCAAAGGGGCTGTTGGAACTCGAACGCTGGCAAGCGTCTCCAAATTGATGTTCTTCTGAGCGGTAGCGGGCGCAAAGGCCGCCAGCTTATCGCGCGCCGTCCTGAGGAAGAACTCCACGTAGCTCGCATCAGCCCTGTCTGCATCTGGACAGAACCCTACCACGCTGTCCGGGAAACAAGCGGCGATGCTAAGAATTGCTGTTTCGGCTATGTTGGCCGCAATCGTAATGCACACTGTCCCAGTGGGCCAAAGACGGCTCTGTGACAGGCCGAACTCGCTGTAGGTCTCTGAATAGGAAGTAAGGAAACGGTTCGCCTGCCTTACGTCGCCTGTCTGGATGAAGGGGTAGGACCCTCCAAACAGGAGCTTGTCATTGCGAGGTCTGTGCCGAGATCGGCCGCGGTCCAGGTCGCCCAACTCAGGCAGGCGGAGCCACTGCCAAGGTCGGGGTAGATCATAGGGCGACACGAAGTCCGCGGTGTCAGCGAACTTTCGTCTTATCTGGTCGGCCTGGCGGGGCGGCACCATGGATTGAGCTGAATGATTGCGACGCCACTCCCGCGTCAAATCCCCCCGGAACGCCGCCGCGAGCACCGCCTGCTTGTACTTTTCGACAAGTCGCGGGATGTGGTCGAGGTGCTCGCGAGCGCGCTTTGATTTGCCGGTGAGTCCATCGATCTTCGCCACGATCCGCTGCTGCTCGGGAAGCGGTGGCAGGGGAAGTTCGAAGTCGGAGACTGCCTCGAAAGAAACGCGCGGACGATCTCCAGTGCTCCGTAGGCCAGTGAACGAAACGAAGTCTGGCGACATCAGCAGGCGTTGCAGAAACCTCTGCTCGACGAGTAGCGATGGAGGGAGGACAATGAACTCCGCCGAAGCAGCGCCGCCGTTCTCGGCCACGACGACCTTGTTCAAATATGGGCGGAGACGCCCGTAGAGGATATCGCCGCGTTGGAAGAGGGCGACGGCGCTCTTCAGTCCTGCCGTGGTTTGCATCGACACCACGCGACCCGTCCCAGGCTCAACGTCCTCAAGGCCGATGAACGGCAGCGCTTCTAGGCTGGAAGGACTGGCCTTTTCCCCTCTTGGGGCCGCTACGTCGGCCAGCGTCGCCACCGACCAGCCTACGGGCAATTCCTTCATTCGGCCGCCTCGGCGACCCCGGACGCTCCTTCACCTGCCTCCGGTTCCAGTTCCTCCGATAACGCCTCAATCTCCTCCAACGCCGCCTTGAGGTGGCCGATGATCGCCGCCGCGATGTCCTCCGGCTCCGTCAAGCCTTCCTCGGCTTCGGCTTCGGTATCGCGCAGCCAGGCGATGTCGAGATTGTCGTTGCGAGCCGTGATGGCCTCGCGGCTGAACTTCCGCCAGCGACCCTCTTCGCCCTGCTCCTTCCGCCCGGCTCCACCGTTTGCATCGGACCCGTATGCCGCCTCGAAGTCGGCGAAGTCGGCGACGCTAAGCAAATGGGTCTTGCCGAAAGCGGGCATGTTCGCCCGCATGTCGTAGACCCACACAGCCTTGGTGTTGGCCCTGTCCGTAGCGCCACGACGGAAGAACACGACGTTCGTCTTCACCCCCTGAGCATAGAAGATGCCGGTCGGCAGTCGCAGGACCGTGTGGAGATCGCAGAGGTCCATCAGCCAGGTGCGCAGGCGTCGGCCCGTGTTGTCCTCGAACAGGACGTTGTCGGGCACGACCACCGCGGCCCGGCCGCCGGGCTTCAAGGCGCGGACGATGTGCTCGACGAATGCCAGCTGCTTGTTCGACGTGTCCGCCGTCACCGAGAAGTCGGAACGTGTGGGTCGTCCACCACCCTTCTTGGTGCCGAACGGGGGATTGGTGAGGATGAGATCGGCCCTCTGCAGACCTTCGCCGTCGGGTGAAAGCGTGTCGATGTTCTCCACCCCGCCCTCGATCCCGTGAAGCAGCAGATTCATCATGCAGAGGCGGTGCGTATCCGGAACAAGCTCGGCCCCGATGAAGGCGTTGTGGCGCTGGAAGAACGCCTGCGCCTCGGGCAGCTTGTAGAGGTCGTCGGAGTGATCCTTGATGTAGCGGTCGGCGGCGACCAGGAAGCCCGCCGTGCCAGCGGCCGGGTCCTGCACGATCTCTCCCGGCTGCGGCTTCATTAGCCGCACGATGCAGTCAATCAGCGGGCGCGGCGTGAAGTACTGACCGGCACCGGATTTCTTGTCGGAGGCGTTCTTTTCGAGGAGGCCCTCGTAGAGGTTGCCAAGACCCTCCTCGCGCGCTGAGAACCAATCCAGCTGATCAATGCTTGCGGTCAGAGCCTTGAGGTTGGTCGGCTTCCTGAGCCGCGTCTGGGCGTCGGTGAAGATCGCGCGGACGAGAGTGTCCTTGGCCTTGCCGAGATCGAGCAGCATTGCTTTGTAATAATCGAGCTGCTCCATGCCCTCGCGCTTCGCGAGGACGCGCCAGCGATATCCCTCCGGCAGGCGGTTCTCCCGCTTCGTCTCCTCCAGCATTTTCAAGAAGAGGAGGTAGGTCAACTCGGTGACGTACTCATTGTACGTGACGCCATCGTCGCGGAGGACGTTGCAGAGGCCCCACAGCTTGGCGACGATGTCGGTGGTGGTGGTCATCAGGCGGTCTTCTTCCACATCGCTTCATTGATCCCGGCGAGGACGCTTTCGAGTTCGCCGCCGAAGACCCTGTTGAGCCGGGCGAACCCGCCATCGGCGACGAAGGGCTCCCTGTCGATGGCCTCTCGGTCAACGACAACTTCCTTAGCGATCTGCTCGCCGATCCGCTTCAGCCACCGCCTCTGCGGCTCGGTCCAGGAACGACTCGCGAGGATCGTTCGCATGGCGGCTTGTACCCGGTCGCCGAAAGGCACCAAAGGATCGCCAAGCGCCGCCTGGCGGACGAAGCCGATTATCGACGCGGCGATTTCCTCATTCTTTGCGTCAGCCCATGCACGCCGGAGGTTGACCTCCGAGTACCCTTTGCGGTCAAGCGCGAGGCGCAGCTCCTTCAGGTCGGCGCGGGTGAGATCGCGGGGTCGCTGCACCACGAGTTTCAGGGCCGCGACCGTGTTGATGTTGTCCCGCACGAACGCCGAGAAACTGTCGAGGAAGTCCTCCGGCCGCGTCGCGTTGCCGTAGCCGCGTGTGACGGAGGCGAGTTGGTCCGGACGAGGCGAGATCGGAACCAGGCGCGGGTTCTCACCGTCAGCAGCCTGCCAATCGAGGATCGGACCGACTGCGACACGGTCCTTCAGCCAGGTTGCGAGCGATCCAGGATTGTCACTCGCGAGGCGCTCCAACGTCGCCTCAGGCGGCTCGCCCGCAGCGGCCTCGAAGCTCTGCCGCGCCGCCTCCGTCAGCTTCCTGAGGCGACGGCGCAGCTTCACGACGAGTTGGTCCCGGATCGCCTCACGATGGGCTTCCTCTGTCGTGTCGATCATCTCCTGAACCAACTGCTCGAAGCTGATCGACGGATCGACCACGACGGGCTTCATCTCGGTCAGGTTCTGGAGGTGCGGGTAGAGGTCCACTGCATCGAAGATGTGGAACACCTCCTTGCCGATCTCGTCGCAGCGTCGCGTCGCCCGCCCGATCATTTGCTCATAGAGGATGCGGCTGTTCACGCGGCGCAGGAAGACGAGGTTGACGATCTTCGGCACGTCGATGCCGGTGGTGAGGAGATCGACGGTGACGGCGACCTTCGGATTGGCGTCGTTGCGGAACGAGCGGATCAGGCCCTGCACGCGGTCCACGCTGCCGGTGACCTTCTTCACCGCAGCGTCGTCGATCTCGCCATAAGCGTCGCCGAAAGCCTTCTTGATCGCCTTCACCACGATGTCGGCATGAGCGTCGGTGGCGGCAAAGATGAGCGTCTTTCCAGGCAATGCAGGATCGATGTGTTTCGCCAGCTCCTCGGCGACCACGCGATTGAACTCCAGCGTGATCACCCGCTTGTTGAACTGCTCGACCTCGAAATGAATCTCGTCGGGAGCATGGGCTAGGTCGATCTGTCCCGTCCGGGTGTTCAGTATGTCGATTGCTTCGTTCTTCTCGAACGTGATTCCAGCTCGGGCCAGCGCCGTCTCAATGCGGATCGGCGGCTCGTGGTCGATGAGGAACCCGTCGATCACAGCCTCGCGGTACGAATATCGGAAGATCGGCTCGCCGAAGATGTCGGTCGTGTGCAGCGCAGGCGTCGCGGTGAGGCCGATCTTCACCGCGTCGAAGTAGTCCAGCACGCGCCGGTATTTCGAGATGTAGTCCTCCTGGCCGCGGAATGAGAGTTCGGCGTCGGACATCTCCCGGTCGAGGAGGTAACCGCGATGGCACTCGTCCACCACCACGAGGTCGTACTGATCGATGGGCGGGACCTCGGACTGGTCGGCGGCATAGAGGACGCGCTTGACCAAGCCCTGGATCGTGCAGATGTGGACTTTCGTTTCGAGGTCCGGCGTCGCCTTCTCCAGCCCCTTCAGCCCGAAAATCTCGGCGAAGGTCTTCCCCGATACCACCTTGGTGGTCGAGAACTCGCCTTCGGTCTGATGGCCCAGCGCGCTCCGGTCCACGACGAAACAAATGCGTCGGAAGCGCTTCGCCGAGAGGAGGCGATATAGCAGTGCAATCGCCAGCTTTGTCTTCCCGGTCCCGGTAGCCATCGCCACCAGCATCGACCGGCGGCCAAGGGCTAGTTCAGTCTCGACGGCGCGAATGGCGTTGGCTTGGTAGTCGCGAAGCGGGAAGCCGAACTCGAAGGGCTGCGCCTTAAGGGCGGTGGTCGCGGCGTCCTGGTCGATTTCGAGCAGCCCCGACAGTCCGTCGGGCGTCGGCCAGTCCACGAGCGCCCGGCGATGGTTGGCGGCGCGGCGGGTGTCCCGAAACCAGATGCCGCTCTCGGTCTCTATCTGCTTCAGGTACGAGCGGCCGTTGGCGGCAAAGACGAACGGCACGCGATGCTCGCCCCAGGGTCCACCGGCAGTCACGTAGTCGGGGCTGCTCTCCCTGATGCCGACCGAATACCGTTCCGACTGATCGATGGCTGCCGACACGTTCTTGCGCCGCCGCTTGGCCTCGACGACGGCGACCATCATCGTGCCGACGAACAGGGCATAGTCGGCGGGACCGTTGGCGGTCGGCCACTCGGCAATCGCCATGTTCCGACCCTTCGCGGGGCGAGCGCCTGTGGCGTACCGGAGCGTACGGGTGTCAGCCTCCCAGCCGCGATCCCGCAGCTGCCGGTCGATCAAGGCCCTGGTGTCCGCCTCGTCGATGTCGATCCGAACGGCTGCTTCCTCTGCCCGGACGACCAGCTTCAGAGCTTCCGTCGGTGGTGCGTGCTCGGCTGCGGACTGCAACGCGACCAGCTTTGAGACGATCTCCGTCTTCTCGATTTCGGTCTCTTGAGCGAGCTGTTCCCAGATCGCTCGCTCGGCCTTCTCCCGTTCGACGAGGGCCTCGGCACTCAGGCGTGCCTGAGCATGCTCCTCGGCCTCACGGCGAGCACGGTCGGCTGCGCCCTCAGTCGCCGTGACGCGCGCACGAAGAGTCTCGATCTCAACGCGTAGTTCGGCCGTCGCATCGACGGGCTGCGGTGGCGGTCGAAACGGTCCAGGCGAAAACGAAGAGTCCCGGCCATAGGTGCGGTGAAACCAGACGCCGATCTGCCGCGTGAGCTTTAGTTTGTCGAGCGCCTCGGCGTGCGTGCCGCGATCCTCGTGGACGGCAAAGTTCCCGGCCTTCCGAACAGTGTGGAAGAGGTCCGAGACCTGCCGGGGCAGCACTCGTTCGTAGGCGAGGCGACGGAGCGTCTCCTCAAAGGACTGACGCTCATCGTCGTAGAGGGCATGGTGAGCCGCAATCAGCTTGGCGAGAAGCTCGCAGAGCTGCCGCAGCTTGAAGATGCTGGTGGAAGGGTCGTCGCGAAAATAGCGCTCCGCGAGGCTGCCGAGCTTCGCCAACTGGGCGTCATGCGCGCTCAGGAAGTCGAAGTTCCCGGAATCCAATTGCCCAGCCCCATCCCTCGCCTCAGGGTTTCATCACGTTGCGCCGGGAATGTCTAACGGATCGCTTGGCTGCGACCGTTGCGAACGAATTGCGGGTGTGAACGCCGGAGACAAAATCCCTCACTGAAGCGGCCGGAATGGCCGGCCGCGCCGGAGTAAAATTCCGGCAGTTGGTAAGTCCTTTGCCCGTCATGGGCGGGGGCGGAGGGATGAA
>CAXNGA010000080.1:0-7136 GCA_964201375.1 Kaistiaceae bacterium | reverse complement strand
GGTCGCCGGGATGACGATTGCGGGGAAAGATCTGGAAACGCGCCGCGCTTGCGTGCGCGGGGCTGCACCTCTATAAGCCCGCATCCCCGCCCGGCAGGGCATGCCGTGGCGGGGATGTCAGCTCAATCAAGAACGATGCGTCCTCGGGTTCGCCCGACGTCGGCGCTTTATGGAGAGCCAAATGCCCAAGATGAAGACCAAGAGCGGCGCAAAGAAGCGCTTCAAGGTAACGGGGACCGGCAAGGTCCTCGCCGGTCAGGCCGGTAAGCGCCACGGCATGGTGAAGCGGACGGCGAAGTTCATCCGTAATGCACGCGGAACGAACGTGCTGTTCAAGACGGACGGCGACAACGTCAAGAAGTACTTCCTTCCGAACGGCTGAGTCACCGGTCCAACCCCCGCTTTAGGAGAACACCATGTCGCGCGTGAAACGGGGCGTCACTTCGCACGCCCGCCACAAGAAGGTTCTGAAGGCTGCCGAGGGCTTCTACGGCCGCCGCAAGAACACCATCCGCATCGCCAAGCAGGCGGTCGACAAGGCGAACCAGTACGCCTATCGCGACCGCAAGAACCGGAAGCGCACCTTCCGCGGCCTGTGGATCCAGCGCATCAACGCCGCCGCCCGCATCCACGACCTGACCTATTCCCGATTTATCGACGGCCTCGCGAAAGCGGGCGTCACCGTCGATCGGAAAATGCTCGCCGACATCGCCGTGATGGAGCCGGATGCCTTCAAGGCGCTGGCCGAACGGGCGAAGGGCGCGCTCGCGGCGTAACTCCCTCGCTTTTTCGAGGCCGATGACATCGTCCCGTGCCGGGTTTCCGGCGCGGGGTTGACGCGCGGCCCCGTGACCCGTTTCTCATCGGCCGCGCCATTCTTCCGGCGGGCCCAGGCCTTCTCCGGCAGGCAATGAGGACGGCGAATGTCTGACATCGATACGATCGAGCGCACGATCCTTGCGGCGGTTGGCACCGCCGCGGACGAGGCGTCGCTCGAGACCGTGCGCGTTTCCGCCCTCGGCAGGAAGGGCTCGGTGTCCGAGCTCCTCAAGACGCTCGGCACGATGACCCCGGCCGAGCGGCAGACTGCCGGACCCGCGATCAACGGGTTGAAGGACCGCGTCAACGACGCCCTCGTGGCACGGAAGGCGATCCTCCGCGAGGAGGCGCTGTCGAGGCGCCTCGCCGCTGAAGCCGTCGACGTGACGCTTCCCGTGCGCCGCTCGCCGCTCGAGACCGGCCGCATCCATCCCGTCAGCCAGGTGATCGACGAGATCACCGCGATCTGCGCCGACCTCGGCTTCTCCATCGCCGAGGGGCCGGACATCGAGACCGACTACTACAATTTCACCGCGCTCAATTTTCCCGTCGGCCATCCCGCCCGCGAGATGCACGACACGTTCTTCTTCAACCCGAATGCCGAGGGCGAGCGGCTCCTTCTCCGTACCCACACCTCGCCCGTGCAGATTCGCACCATGGAGAAGCAGAAGCCGCCGATCCGCGTCGTCATTCCCGGCCGCACCTACCGCCAGGACAGCGACCAGACCCACACGCCGATGTTCCACCAGCTCGAGGGGCTGGTGATCGAGGAGGATACGAACATCGGCCACCTCAAATGGGTGCTGGAGGAATTCTGCCGCGCCTTCTTCGAGGTCGACAAGGTCGAGATGCGCTTCCGGCCGAGCTTCTTCCCGTTCACCGAGCCGTCGATGGAAGTCGACATCCGCTGCCGGCGCATCGGCAACGAAATCCGCTTCGGCGAGGGTGACGACTGGCTGGAGATACTCGGCTGCGGGATGGTGCACCCGAACGTGCTTCGCCACGGCGGCATCGATCCGGACAGGTACCAGGGCTTCGCCTGGGGCATGGGGATCGACCGCATCGCGATGCTGAAATACGGCATGCCGGACCTCCGCGCGTTCTTCGACGCCGACGTCCGCTGGCTCCGCCACTACGGTTTTCGCCCGCTCGATCTGCCGACGCTCGCCGGAGGGCTGTCGTCGTGAAGTTCACCCTGTCCTGGCTCAAGGAGCACCTCCACACCGAGGCCAGCGCCGACGAGATCGCCCGCACGCTGACGCGGATCGGCCTCGAGGTGGAAAGCGTCGAGGATCCGGCGAAGGCGCTGGCGCCGTTCCGGATCGCGAGCGTCGTCTCGGCGGTCCAACATCCGAACGCCGATCGCCTCAGGGTCTGCATGGTCGATGTGGGCGATCCCGCCGGACCGGTCCAGGTCGTCTGCGGCGCGCCTAACGCGCGCGCCGGCATGAAGGCCGTGTTCGCAGCGCCCGGCTCGGTCATCCCGAACACCGGCGACGTACTCAAGATCGGCAGGATCCGCGACGTCGAGAGCCGCGGCATGCTGGTGTCGGAGCGCGAACTCGGCCTGTCGGAGGAGCACGAAGGCATCATCGAACTGCCGGCCGACGCGCCGGTGGGAACGTCTTTCGCGGCATGGAGGAAGCTCGCCGATCCGCTGTTCGACGTGTCCGTCACCCCGAACCGGCCCGACTGCCTCGGCGTCTCCGGCATCGCCCGCGACCTCGCCGCGGCGGGCCTCGGCACCGTCATCGGCCACGCTCTGCCGCCCGGCCACGGCGCGTTCCCCGGGCCGATACCGGTGACGCTCGACCTCGGCGACGCCCCGAACCTCTGCCCGGCCTTCGCACTCCGCCTCATCCGCGGCGTGAAGAACGGCCCGTCGCCGGACTGGCTGCAGCAGCGCCTCCGCTCGATCGGCCTTCGCCCGATCAACGCCCTCGTCGACGTCACGAACTTCCTGACCTACGACCGCAACCGGCCGCTCCACGTCTTCGACGCCTCGAGGGTCACCGGCAACCTCGCCGTCCGGCGTGCCAGGGAAGGCGAGGAGATCGTGGCGCTCGACGGCCGCACCTATCGGCTCGACGGGACCATGGTCGTCATATCAGACCAGAAGGGCGTGGAATCGATCGCCGGCATCATGGGCGGCGAAGAGACGGGCTGCACCGAGGCCACCACCGACGTGCTCGTCGAATCGGCGCTGTGGGATGCGCTCAACATCGCCCAGACCGGCCGGAAACTCGGCATCAACTCCGATGCGCGGTTCCGCTTCGAGCGTGGCGTCGATCCGGAGTTCTGCGTTCCGGGCCTCGAACTTGCCACGCGCCTCATCCTCGAACTCTGCGGCGGCGAGTCCAGCGACATGGTCGTCGCCGGCAGCGCCCATGTCGTGCGGCGGCAGATCGACTTTCCCGTGGCGGAGGTGAAGCGTCTTGCCGGCCTGGACCTCCCGGCAAGCGAGATCACCGACATACTGAGCCGGCTTGGCTTCGTCGTCGCCAGCCACGGCGAGACGCTCGCGGTCTCCGTCCCGACTTGGCGGCCGGACGTCGGCGGCAAGGCGGACCTCGTCGAGGAAGTCATGCGCATGGTCGGCGTCGACGCCGTGCCGGTGCGGCCGATGCGGAAGGCCGAAGGCGTGTCGCGCCCGGTGCTGACCCTCGGCCAGCGCCGCGTCCGCATCGCGCGCCGGGCACTTGCCGCGCGGGGCCTCGTCGAAGCCGTGACGTGGTCGTTCATCCCGAAGGATCGCGCGGTCCTGTTCGGCGGCGGCCAGCCCGGACTCTCGCTCGCCAACCCGATCTCGGCCGACATGACCGACATGCGCCCGAGCCTCCTGCCTGGCCTTGCCGCCGCCGCCCAGCGGAACGCGGCGCGGGGGTTCGGCGATGGCGCGCTGTTCGAGGTCGGCCAGATCTACCGCGGCGTTCGCCCTGAGGATCAGTTCACCGCCGCCGCCGGCGTCCGCTACGGCTCGGCCGGTGTCGACCGCAGCGGTCGTCACTGGCAGGCCGCCGCCCGCGCCGTCGACGTGTTCGACGCGAAGGCCGATCTCATGGCGCTCCTCGACGCGCTCGGCGTTGCCACCGACCGCCTTCAGGTCGTGCCCGGCGGCCCGGCCTGGTTCCATCCCGGCCGGTCCGGCACGGTCCAGCTCGGCCCGAAGACGGTGCTCGGCTGGTTCGGCGAGTTCCATCCGACGACGCTCGAGAAGCTCGACATGACCGGCCCGTCCGCCGCCTTCGTGGTGATCCTCGAAGCGCTGCCAGTGCCGAAGGCAAAGGCCACCAGGACGCGCCCGCCGCTAGACCTCCCGGACCTTCAGGCCGTCCGCCGCGACTTTGCCTTCGTGGTCGACCGTGCCGTCGAGGCTGCGCGCATCGTCCGCGCCGCCGAAGGAGCGGACCGGAAGCTGATTTCGGCCGTCCAGGTGTTCGACGTCTTCGAGGGCCCCGCCATCGGCGAGGGCAAGCGGTCCGTCGCCATCGAGGTGACGCTGCAGCCTTCGGAAAGGACGCTGACCGAGGCCGAAATCGAGGCCGTTTCGGCGAAGATCGTGGCCGAGACGGTGAAGGCGACCGGCGCCGTACTCCGCAGCTAGACCGGCGGCGCCACGCTTACGGCGCAGCCCGCCGCGGTGAGGGCGACTGTGAACACGGGCGCGCCGGTGCTGTCGCTGTAGCGGTACGTCACCGTGCCGCCCGAGCCGAGCACGAGCCGGACCTCCGGATCGGTGCAGAGCCGCTCCTGCATGGCCCCCGCCGTCGCCTCGAACGTCGGCCGCTGCGCCTCCGCCACCGGGAAGCCGAGCTGGTAGAAATAGATGAGCGCGCCCGTTCCGTTGAAGACCAAGACGAGCGTCGTCACGTCGTCGACCCGCGCGGGGAGAGTCGGGCGCAGCGCCGCGACCCGTTCGGCGAGATAGGCGTCGAGTTCCGACGGCGCCAGCAGGGGCATCCCCTGCGCAAGCCGCGCACAATCGGCCGGCGTGGTGGTGAGGAGGGCGAGGATGGCGCCGTCCGGTGCATGGATGGCGTCCAGGGCCACGAGGCCATAGCGCGCCGTCGCGCCGTCGGGACTGCAATAGGTCGCCGTGTGCTGCGCCTGCCGCAGCCGCTCCCAGTCCGGCGGCAGCGTGGCGGGGTCGGCGAGGAGCCGCTTCACATAGGTGATCGTGCCGGCGTTGCAGTCGAGCCGGATCTCGACGTTCTCCGTCCCGTCGCCGCCGGGCTGCGGCATCGTCCGGTTGGCCTCGGCAACATATGGCTCCATCGCGCGGCACTGGAGGTCGGGCGCAGCCTGGGGGGCGGCACGCGGTATCTGCGCCGCAGCCGGCTGTCCCAGGATGGCGGTGAGCAGGGCGGCGTAACCTGCCACCCGAAGAACGGGAAGACGCGAGCGCATCGGATTTGTCCCAAGGGAGTTAGGGCGATTGTACGCGCGCCGGCCCCGACCGTCATAGGGGGATCGCAGCCTCTGCGCCGCCATTCCTCCACGGCTGTGCTGCACCCTGTTTGTTCTGGTGCTATCCTCGCCATCGAACGATGGATCGCCATGAGCCAGCGTGCCGGAAGTGCCGATCTGCCGCCGACTGCGCGCCGGCCGATTTCGCGGAACTCCTCCTCGTCCCCGGCATCGGCGCCCGCACGGTGGAGGCGGCATGACGGTGTTCGGCCCGGCGGCTCGTGCGACGGGGCAAGTTCTGGCGCACGGCTGAGCGGATGGTTCGTGCGCCTCCGGTCAGGCGGTGACGCATACCGGCAGAATCACCGCCACTCGTGCGCGCCGTCGCGGAAGATGAACATGCGGTCCTGCGGGATCGGCAGGTTCGGGATCTGTTCCGGCCCGACGCCCAGAAGAAGGCCCTGCACCACGCGGCCGACTGCGCCGTGCGAGACCGCGACCGTGTCGCGGTCGATCGAACGGAGCCAGCGGATCACGCGCTCGGAGAGCATCGCGTAGCTCTCGCCGCGCGGTGGAACGTAGCCCCATTTGTCGGCCTGGCGGCGCTGTGCCTCCGCTGAGCCGTCGGCGTCGATCTCGGCGAGGGTGAGCCCCTCCCAGACACCGAAGGTGATCTCGAGGAGGGCCGGATCGGTTCGGAAAGCGGAGGGAGTGAGTCCCATCGCGCCGCGGAGGAGGATCATCGTCTCGTGCGCCCGGCCGAGCGGGCTTGCGACGAAGTCGAAGCCCGGGACACCGGCAAGATGGCGCGACAGCACGGCCCCGTTCCGCCGTGCCTGCGCCCGGCCATTGTCGTTGAGCGGAATGTCCTGCTGGCCCTGCAGCCGCGCCTCCACGTTCCAGTCCGTCTCGCCATGGCGGATGAAGACGAGCGTCACGCCGTTGGCGATGAAGTTCGAGACTGGACCCATCACGGAAGCACGGCGGCGATGCAGCGTTGCTGTTGCGGGAGCGGTGCGTCGGCCGCCATGATCAGGCGAAGGGCGCCGCAGGGCGCCTTCACTTACGACAGCAAACCCGCAGGGCCAATCCGCATGAACGACGCAACCGACGCGCCCATCGCGCTCGTGGCGGCTGACGCGCCGGAGCGCAACAGGCGCTCGAACTACCCCGAACCCTTCTTCAGCCGCATGGGCGGTCGCACCAAGCGCCCGCTCGGCGATCTCTTCGGCCTCCGCAATTTCGGCGTGAACCTTACGACGCTAGCGCCGGGCGGCGAATCGGCTCTCCTCCACCGCCACAGCCGGCAGGACGAGTTCGTCTACATCGTCGACGGCACGCTCACCCTCGTCACCGACCGTGGCGAGGTGGTGATGTCGCCCGGCATGGTGGCCGGCTTCCCTGCCGGCGGCATCGCCCACCAGCTCGTCAACCGCACCGACCGCGACGCGACCTATCTCGAGATCGGTGACCGCACGCCCGGTGACGAGGGAGAGTACCCCGCGGACGACCTCAAGGCTGTCCTCGGCCCGGGCGGCTGGACGTTCACCCACAAGGACGGAACCCCGTACTAGCGGGAACGCGGCGAGGGGACGCTAGGCGCTCTCTTCCGCGATCCGGATGTCGGGCGCGTCCGGGTGCTTCATGCCCACGATGTGGTAGCCGGAGTCGACGTGGTGGACCTCGCCGGTCACCGCGCGCGACAGGTCCGACAGCAGGTAGAGGCCGGCATCGCCGAGCTCTTCCGTCGTGATCGTGCGCCGCAGCGGGGCGTTGTACTCGTTCCACTTGAGGATGTAGCGGAAGTCACCGATCCCCGCGGCGGCGAGGGTCTTCACCGGGCCTGCCGAGATCGCGTTGACGCGGATGTTCTTCGGGCCGAGGTCGGCCGCAAGGTACCGGACGCTCGC
>CAXNGA010000079.1:0-7150 GCA_964201375.1 Kaistiaceae bacterium | reverse complement strand
CTTCAGGCCTGCGGCAACGCCGCCTCGGGCCCGAACGAAACGAGGCTCAATCCGTCGAAATCGACCGGAACGCGCCGGTTCGCGCCGCAGGTCTCGATCGCAAAACCGGCGTCAGTCTTGGCGATATAGGCCATGACCCCGTTGCCTTCGCCGATGTTCTCAACAACCTGGGCCCAAATCATCTCGCGCACCTTGGCGGAGTAGCTCCCCACATACACGCCGGCTCGCGCCTCCACGAGCCAGACGGCGAGGCGGCCCCGCAGCCGCGCCGGCGCATTCTCAAGCACGATGACCAACATCGCCCAGCCCTCCCTGATCCTCGAACGCGACAGGCTGCGCCTCCTCGTGTGGCGGCGGGGGTTCGATGCCCCCACCAGCCAGCATTTCTTCGATTCCGGGGATCAGCTTCGCTAGGAGATTCGTGTCACGGAAGGCGTCGCGACAGGCCCGCCGGACGTGTCCTTCCGGTGGTCCGCCCAACTTTCCAGCCTGGATGCGGCCGGCGATTCGGAAAGCCGTTGGCACGACGACTTCGAACTTGAAGACATCGGCGACATCATAGACGAATGACAGAGGCTTGCCAGTATGGAGGAAGCCGATGGCCGGCGCGTAGCCAGCCGCAAGGACAGCCGCCTCCGACAGGCCGTAGAGGCAGCTAGTGGCAGAGCTGAGGCACTTGTTCGGAAGGTCGCTGACGTCGAAGGCCGCTGGATCGTAGCGCCGACCTCGCCACGTCACGTCGTAGCGCTTGGCCATGGTCTCGTAGAGGCTCTTGACCCGCGCGCCCTCGATGCCGCGAAGCTGGTCAACCGACCGTCTTTCCGGAGCGGGTTCGCCGAACCGCATGGCATACATCTGCCGAACGACCTTGAGGCGAAGGTCCGGGTCGAGCGCGAGGCGTGCCTGGTGCAGAAGCCGATCGGCTCGTGCGCCGCCCGGCTGGCCGGAGGCGTAGAGGCGAACACCGCCCTCGCCCACCCAGACCAGAAGCGTTCCGGCCCTCGCGGCCAGTCCGATAGCAGCGTGGCTGACGCGCGTGCCAGGCTCCAGCATGATGCAGGCGAGGCCGCCGACCGGGATTTGCACCCGCACCCCATGCATGTCGATGACGACAAACGCCCCATCGACCACATCGATCAGGCCTTTCTCGATGAACACGATCGAGGCCCGCTCCTTCAGCGGGATGGGCTTTGGCGGCGTCAATCCCGGAAGCGGCGCCATGAATCAGGCCCGGCGGATCAGCATCAGGCCGCAGCCGAAGGCCTTGGCCTTGCCAAAGCCTTGCCGGATAGCCGCCAGAAACGCCGACGGCTCAGTCACGGTCAGCGCGCCTTCGAGGTCCACGGTGGAGAAGCGGAGATCGTCGCCCATGCGGCCGAATGAGCCGTCGCGGGGCAGGCGGAGTTGGCGGTAGCCTAGCACCACGGCTGTCTGTACGGCAAAGCCCGCCTTGCCTCCCTGGCGTTTCAGCCACGCGACAGGAACGGGGTCGGCTGCGTCTTCACCATCGTCGGCCGCCCAGCCCAACGCTGCCGCCCGGGGTCTGGATCTTGCCTTCGCTGGTGCGGCATGGATCGCGGCCATCACCACATCATGGCGCCGCCGTCCTTCGGCGTCCGGCTTCACAGTGGTGAAAACCGGGTTGGCGCGCAGGAAGAAGGCGAGCCGATCGCCCGGCTTGAGCTCAGGGGCGAAGAGCTTCTGCTCAAGGTCAAACAGGTCGCGGAGATTCTCGGGCGGTCGATCCGAGAGTATCAGGAACTTGCCGGGCGCTTCCTCATGCCAGAGGAAGTCGCGCTTCCGGTCCTGTCCATCTGAGAACAGCGACCAGACGAGACGGTGGGCTGCGCCAATCCTGGCGCCATCTTCCTTCGGGATCAGCAGAGGCGCCAGCGTGGCGAAGCTGGCGTCGCGTCGAAGCACCGCGCGGGACAGGAACACGCTCACGATGGCGCACCGTCGGCCGGCGGGTCAAGCAACACAAGGTCGTCGAGGAGCGCGAACTGCCACGTTCGCCGCGACAGCGGCTTGACCCGGCGCGACTCCCGGCGATGCGGCAGGTTAACGGCCTTCGGCGGAAAGATCGTGGCATCGCCCGAGATCGTACCGTCGCCCTGCCAGAACGACGACAGGTCGCGCGCCCGATGTCCGGTCGCGTCGTCATAGGCCGCGAACGCCTGCGGCACGGTTTCGGCCGTCATCGCCATCGGATCGAGCGGTAGCGAGGGTGGGCAGGACTTCCGCCCGAGATAGAGTACAAGGCGCGGCCGCCGGAGGGCGTCGTCGATCGCCTCATGCGTGAAGGTTTCGCCTTCCAGTTCGACAGCCACTGTGAAACGCACATCCGTTCGGTACTCGCGGCGGGTCAGTGTCGTATCGAGCCTACCCTCCGCCCTGCCCCCGTCGAGCAACTGCTTGCGCGTCGTCGGCGCGACGCCGCGCCGGAGCGCCGCCGTCTGCACGGTGTGGTAGTCGATCAGCGGGTGGCCGGGCGCATCCGCCCTGACCGCAAACCGGCACGCGGCCGAGAGACGCGCCAGCTGGTCCTCGTCGCTTCGGCGGATGCCGAAAGCTGCGCTGACTAGGCCGACAAGCATCGAATGGCCCGGCCGGTCCATCGAGCCGCGCCGCTCGTTGCCGGCAACGCCACCGAAGCTCGCGAGCGGCCCGGCTAGCGTGAAGACGGTGTAGCGCGGCATGGCTCAGGCCGCGGGCTTGCGGACGAAAGCGATGATGTCGGCAAGGGTGCCCATGCCGTTTTCGACGTCCATTTCCCGGGAGCCGTCCGCTCCCGGCCCGTAGGCCCTGTCGAGGGAAGCGCGGAACTCGCGAAGTTTGGCAACGGAACTGGCGATGGGATCCTCCCCGCCGACGGGCTTGGCAAAGGCGCCGGCAAGGCTGCGCGGCTGCTGATCGCCATTCTCGGCGAGGATATAGCTGGCGCGGGCGCGGCTGGCGAAGCTCGCCTGCTTGCCCGTCGGGGAGACAGTGGCAAGCGCGGTCGTCAGCGCAGCGAGGGCGTCATTGGAGAGGGCGATATCCCCGCTGAGATTCTCAACGAGCAGCACCCGATCGATGCAGACGTAGAGGTAGAACACGCCCGAGCCGAAGCCGGCGTTGCCAATGAAGCCGGCGCCCGCATCCTCCGCTTTGCGCTTCAGGTCGTCGACCGCCGTGTAGTAGTCGTCCTCGACTGGCGCCTTGTGGGTGGTGAAAGCGTGCGCCACCTGCACTGCGGCCTCGCGGTTGAAGTCCGGATCGTCGGCGAGCATCCGGCCGAACATCGCGATATCGGCGGCGCCGTCGTGATAAGTCAGAACTTCATTCTTCAGTTCACCGACGAGCTTAGTAGTCTCCTTGGATTGCTTGGGCTTCTTCGTCTTCTTTTTGGCCTCTTCATCTTGGTCGCCCTCATCGGGGCTTGAGTCCAGAGATACATCCTTCGCCGCTCGCTTGATTCTCTCGCGGAACGCCGGGTCCGATCCAATCTTGGCGATCAAGGTCCTGATGTTCTGCACCTCCTTTGGGCTGATGAAGGCCAGTTGCTTGATAAGAAGTTCATTGCCCGGCTTCGTGTCCAGCTTCCCGAAAATGGAAGCCAGCACGCGGGCCGTTTCTGCAGCCTCATCGGCACCAAGTTTGGACTCGGTTTCCAGAATCGACTTGATCGTTTGGCCGAACCGTTGAGTTCGGTCGCCGATCTTTCCTTTGAGCGACTCCCGGAATGCATCAGAGGTCCGCACCGCGCGCTTCAACGATTGCGACGAAACCCGAAGCCTCTCGACGCCACCGACCCGCGCGGTCTTCGGCCGGCCGATGTCGTCGCGGTTGAGGTTGGACGGGCCATAGAACGTCAGAAGATGGAGCTGGGTGAACCGGCTCATGGGTTTGCCTCCGCCTTAGTTTCGTCGGTGGACGGAGCGGCGATGCCCGCGCCGTGATAGTCGAACAGCCAGCGCGTCCGTCGTCTGTCGCCGCGCTCAGCGTCGAGCCAGTCGAGGATTGAGTCGGCGAGGTCGGGGATCGGCGCAACGCCGCCGAGGAGTAGCACCGCCTCTCGGAAGCCGCGCATTGCTTCCGCGCCGTCGCGGGCGGCGCAAAGGCGCCGAATGCGAAGGTCGCTCATCAACGCCGGCTGATCCGAGCCCTTCGGCGCCCCGAGGAGCGCGCCCATGCGCTCGCGGCCATCGCGATGGTCGCGGACGTGGGCGAGCGTCGCCGCTAGCATCGCGACAGTTTCGGCATTCCGGACGGTCCACTGGCTGCCGAACAGGCGGCGATAGAGCCGGCTGGTCTGCTCCTCCTCCGCGGCCTCGATAGGAGTGGCCGCGTGGCGCAGGCGCGCCAGCGCACCGGTGTCCGCCTTGGGATTGGCCGTGCCATCCTGTTTGTGGCGCTGCATCGATCGCCACCAGATCAACGCCTCTCGTCCCGCGTTGGCCCCCTCCTTCGCGTCAGACATTGGCTGCCTCCTCTTCCTTGGTCGGCCTCGGAATCCCGAGCATCGACAGGAACTTCGCGCCCGACTTGGCAGAGCCGAGCAGCGTCCAGACCAGCGCCTTGCGGGCCTCGATGATCGCCATGCGGTCGGCCGTCTTAAGATCGCCGAGCGTGTCGAGCGGAACCGCACCGTCGAACGCCGCCAGCGCCTCGATCTCCAGCGTTCGGCGCCACGACTGGCGCAGCGTCAGACGCGCCTCGTCCCCCGCCTCGTCCGCGCCCTGGCCCGCCGCCTGGTCGAGCATCCGACGGAACACCGTCTCGGTGCGAGCCCAGAAACCGGCCGACGCCGCGCCGGTGAGGGTCGATCCGGCTTCGGCAGCGAACGCCTTATCGATCGCGCGCCGGAGTTCAAACGCGATCGCGTCGGCGGCGTCGATCAGGGTCTTGGCGAACGTCTCCAGCTGTTCCTGCGCCCCCTTGTCGCCGAGGATATATAGCGGCAGGTCGGACTCGGCGTAGTCGAGCGCCTTCATATTGTCGGTGACGTAACCGGCGGCGAGAACACTGACCGGCCCGCGGCCCTTCGGGAGCAAGTCCTTCGCCAGCCGGACGGACCGCGCGACTGCGCCGCGCTCGCCGTCATAGAGAAGCCCGATCCACTGGCGATAGCCGATCGGCGTCACCTTGGGGTGCAGCGGCAGCATCTCAGCGGCGCCGGCTGTCG
The DNA here is from genome assembly GCA_964201375.1 of Kaistiaceae bacterium. Taxonomy (GTDB): domain Bacteria; phylum Pseudomonadota; class Alphaproteobacteria; order Rhizobiales; family Kaistiaceae; genus JADLGL01. Next base: position 1,983 of record CAXNGA010000079.1, on the reverse strand, counting down.
GCTGATAATAGGGCGTCAAAGGATGAACCCAACCTTCGTATTTCGGTCCATAGGGCCGCTGCACGAAGCCGGTCACAACGACGTCGTCAATGATGCCGGTGATGGCGCATGGCGTCCGGTCGGCATTCGCCGCGAACTGGAGCCGAACCCGGCGCGGCATACCGAAATAGGCCTGGAGCGCATGCGCATGTCCCTGGGGAACCGTCGGCGCATTGGTCTCCGATGTTCGTGTCGGCGCCGCCCAGGGGAACACAAGCGCGAGGTTTGAGGGGGCGCGTTCCTCCTGGCCGCCCAGCACGGGCACGTTCGCCCAAAGCCGCTGCCAGAGTGTGGTCTCGCGCGGCATGACCAACGTCGTGAGGGGCCCGCCACCGCGCATGGACGTCCTGTTGCCGCGCCCGCCCGCCGGCGCGAAAGCCTGAAACGCGTAGAGCGCGATCGCCGCACCGGCGCGCGACAACACCGTATGGCGGCCCGCCTTGGCGAAGAAGGTGCCGTCCTCGCCCTGCAAGTCGATCAGCAGCGCGTCGGGCGGCAGCGTATTGCCGGCGAGCGCGGCAAAATCCTGCAGGAAGCGTGGGCCGTCGCCGTCGAGTTCGAGGAACGGCCTAAGCGGCGCGAACGCCGCGTCCAACGCCTCGGGCGAAGGTGGCGTCCGGTAAAGCCGGTCCCAGGGAACATCGCCCATCGGCGCCATCGCGACGGTGATGAGCCCGATCAGCAGCTCGTAAGTGCCAATGCGCAGGTCCGGCCGGCCCACGGAAACGTCGACGGGCAGCTCCGCGTCGGCGACGATGTCGCGCGGCCGTAGCCAGCGCACCGGGCCGCCAGCACGCGCGACGGCCGGAACCCAAGGATCGTCGATGAGCGAGAATGCTGCCAAATGACCCCCCTAGCCGGTTTCGCTACGGCTTGACGCTATGCCCGACCACGGAGATCGACAACTAAGAATTGTCGAATTATCTAGTCTACAGTCGGCTGGCGCAAAGGACAGCGCGAAGGACGGACCTGAGGGCACCCATGGCCGTGCCATCATCCCCCGGCCGGGTTCGGCTCTTCGCGGATCACCGCCAGCCCCAGCCGCGCGGTGTAGCGAAGCGCCGGTTCGTCGGTCGAACGCGCCCCATCCGCGTCGCGCGTCATCACTAGGAGGCGCACGCCGCGGTCGGCCTCAGCCCAGGGAGGCGCGACGCGCCGTTTCTGGTCCTCGGTCGGCGGCTTCAGCTTGGAGGCGTATTTCGGCCGCAACCGGAGTTCGCTCGCCAACCAGTCCGGATTGCCATTGGGGTCGCGGCCAAGCGGCACCAGTCTGCCGCTTTGTTCGACAGCGAGCCGCACGGCACGGGAGCCATCGTCGAGGCGGGTCTCAACGACACTGTCGTCCGACCAAGCGTGATCTCCTAGTCCATAGGCCTTGTCCGGCCGGAGCAGAATCTGGTCGGCCAAGACACGCGCTGCATAAGTGTCCCCTTCATCCCGGAGTGCGGCCCTATGAGCTTCGGTCGGAAGCACATCGACGCGGTTTGCCAGATAGACTGCTTCCACAAGCCGACGGACGTGGGCCGGATCCTCGGCTTTGTCGGCCAGCGGGCCGATGACGATCCTCCCAGCCTCGAACGCCGCTTTCGCGCTTTGCCAGAGCAGGGACGGATCGCGATAGACCCAACGCGCCTCCACGAGTACGTCGTCCAACCATGAGTCGCTGTAGGTCCCAGAGGGCTCCGGCGCGATAACGCGCAGCACCGCTCCCGGGACGGGCCGAGCCGCATCCCGCGCGCGGTGACGCCACAGGCGTCCGGCGCGCTGGATCAGGAGGTCGATCGGCGCGAGGTCTGTGATGATGACGTCGAAGTCGATGTCGAGCGATTGCTCGATCACCTGCGTCGACACAAGGATCTGTCCCCGCCGGTCGGCCTCCCTCGCGGCCTTGCCGAACCGCCTCATCACCCGCCGCTCGATCGCGTCGCGGTCCGACGGCAGGAA
>CAXNGA010000078.1:0-7151 GCA_964201375.1 Kaistiaceae bacterium | reverse complement strand
GAACCAGGCCTTCTACAATGATCGCGCGCGCATCTTCGGTGCAGCCGGAGGCGTCGGCGCCGGGGCAACGATCGGCGCTCTGATCGCCGGCCCGATCGGCGCCGCGGTGGGTGCAGCGATCGGCGCCGCCGTCGGCGTCAACATCGTCCCGCCGCAGACAGTGGTCACCTACGTCCAGCAGCAGCCCCGGCCGCAGCCCGTCTATCTCGGCGGCGAGGTTGTCGTCGGCGCCGGCATTCCGGCCGAAGTGACCCTCTACCCGGTGCCCGACTACGACTACCCCTACGCCCACATCAACGGGCAGATGGTCCTCGTCGACCCGAACACGCGCATCATCGTCTACGTGTTCCGCTAGGTAAGCGGGGCGGCGGGGTTCCGGCCCCGCTGCTCCCATCATCGACGCATCGGACTACGGCTTCGCCGGCCGGCCGATGGATCGCTCCTCGAAGGCAACGTTCCATTCGATCAGGCGCCGCCACAGCGATTCCGCAAGCTCAGCGTCCAGACCCTGCTTCTCCGACTCGCGCCGAACGAGCCTGAGCACGGCCTCTATCCGGTCCTCGTCGTATGCGTCGCTCGGCGAGCGCTTCAACTCCGCCATACGGCGGACATACCCGAATCTCTCCGCGAGCAGTGCCACCAGCACCGTGTCGATCCGATCGATCTCGGACCGGATCTGCTCCTTCGTCTGGCACTCGGCTGCAATCGGCATGGCAATCATCCATTGCGAAGTGCCGCAGCTTGGCCGCCTCGGCCCCCCGTGTCGACGGTACCCGGAGACGCACGACGCAGAATTGCATGCAGCGCATTGAACCTTCGGCTGCGAAGGAGGAGTATGGCCGGCCGCAGATGCTCGCTTGCAGCCGAGACGACACATGCCGCCGCGACTGACCCGGGCCCAGGAAATCCAGACCGCGCTCGCCGACGACATCGTCCATGGCCGGATCGGGCCGGGCGAGGCGCTGGACGAGACGCGCCTTGCAGCCGCGTTCGGAGTTTCACGCACGCCGGTGCGTGAGGCGATCCGCCAGCTCGAGGCCATCGGGCTGGCAGAGGCGCGTCCTCATCGCGGAGCGGTCGCAGCCGACATCTCGGAGCAGCGGCTCGACGAGATGTTCGTGGTCATGGCGGAACTCGAGGCGATGGCAGCCCGCCTCGCCGCCGCGGCCATGACCCCGGCAGAACGGCGCGACCTCGAAACGCTGCATGTCGGCGCCGGAGCAATCGTGTCCGGGGGTGCGCTCGCCGCCTATGTCGCGGCCAACGACGTCTTCCACGACGCCATCTACCGCGGCGCACACAACGTCTTCCTCAGCGATATGGCGCTTCTGGTGCGGGCGCGCCTGGCGCCGTTCCGTCATGCCCAGTTCGAGACGATGGGCCGCGTGGCGAAGTCGCATCGAGAGCATGGGCAGGTGGTCGACGCGATCCTGCGCGGCGACGGCGAAGCCGCGGCGACCGATATGCGCCGTCACATCCTCGTTGTCCGTACTGCGGTCGAAAGCGTGACCCAGGCGATCCCGGGTCACGAGAGGGATGCCGTCAGCTCACCGCTTCAGGCTGCTGCGCCGCGGCGGCCATGAGGTAGCGTCGCCAGGATCCGTGACCCGAGATGTCCGGCGTGCCATGCACGCCTTCGGTCTCGGCGATGAAGCCCTTGACCGACGATCCGTCGTCGAGCCACACGGTGCCGATTGCCAGCGGCGCCACGACACCGGCCACGAACCGCCCGAAACCTTCGGACGGCATCAACCAGATCTCGCCTTCGATCGACGTGCCGCGACCCGCGCCGCCACGGACGAGGCCTGGGCGCGGCAGTTTCCCGCCCAGCCGATGAAGCCGGTAGTCGGGCGCCGTGCGCGCGACACGGACGAGGCGACCGCCCTCGCGGATGAGTTCGTGGTTGAGCGGCAGGCCCGACATGTGGGCGCCGAACACCATCACAGGCACCCAGCCCTGCGGCTCTTGCGGTCCCCGCTCTTCCGATCGAGGGAGCGGCCACGCCGTCGCCCCGAGCCTCGTGCCTGTCGCAGAATGCATCCGTCGTCCGAACGTCGCGAGTGCCGCATCGGTACCGCGCTGGCCGATGAAGGTGACGCCGTGCGGGCGGCCGTCGGGCCGCGCTGCGGCCGGAACCGCCAGCGCGCAGAGGTCGAGGAGGTTGACGAAGTTGGTGTAGGTGCCGAGCCTGGCGTTCGCCCCGAACGGATCGGCGGCGACCTCGTCGAGCCAGCACAGACCCGGCACCGACGGCACCATGAGCATGTCGAGGCCCGCGATCGCTGCCTCTGCCCGCACCGCGAGCGCCTTCAGCCGGTACAAGCCTTCGAATGCGTCCGATGCCGAGAGGTGGGTGGCCCTGCCGATGATGTCGCGCGTCACGCTGAGGAGTTCGCCCGCGTGCTCGGAGAAGAAGGCGCGGATGCCGGCGTGGCGCTCGGCCACCCATGGGCCGCCATAGAGAAGCGTGCCGATCTCGAAGAAGGCCCCGAAGTCGATCGGCACGCGCGTTGCGCCAAGCGCTTCCGCGACGATCTCCGACGCCGCAAAGGCGGCTTCCGCGTCGGCGTCGAAGAACACCCGGTCCTCCGGCCGCGGCACGCCGATCCGGATCGACGACGCCGGGCTCGCTGGCAGCGCCGGAAGGAGACGCGAGTAGGCGTCGGCGGGATCCGGCCCCGCCAGGACCTCGAACGCAGTCCACGCGTCGTCCACGGTCTGGGCAAACACCGACACGCAGTCGAGGGTCCGGCAGGCGGGCACCACGCCTCGCGCCGAAATGGCGCCGAACGTCGGCTTGAGGCCCACGATATTGTTGTACGCCGCCGGCACGCGGCCCGAACCTGCCGTGTCCGTACCAAGGGAAAGCGCCACTATGCCGCGCGAGACGGCGGTAGCGGAACCAGACGAGGAGCCGCCCGGCACGTGCCCCGGCATCAGCGGGTTCTTCGGCACGGGGTACGGCGTCCGCGCGCCGACGAGACCGGTCGCGAACTGGTCGAGATTGGTCTTGCCGATGATGAGCGCACCGGCCGCGCGAAGGCGTGCGACCGCAGCCGAATCCTGGTGCGGCCAGTAGGCGAAGGCAGCGCAGGCCGCCGTGGTTGCGAAACCCTTCGCGTCGATGTTGTCCTTCACCGCGACGGGAATGCCCCAGAGCGGCCGGCCCGTGTCGAAGCGACCGAGGGCCACGGCCGCTTCCTCGAGTTCGTCCCACGAGGCGATCGATATGAATATGCCGGGATCCTCCGCTTCTTCGAGCCGGCGCAGCACTTCCTCGGCCACCGCGCGCGGCGACAGGCCCGCGGCATAGGCAGCACGGAGGGCAGGGATGGTGAAGGGGAGGTCAGCAATGTCGGTCATGGCGGCCGGCACGATCATTCCTCGAGAATCCGGACAGGCTTCTCCCACAGGATCAGCACGACGCAGCCTTCGTCGGACCAGACGCGGTGCTGCGATCCGGCCGGGTTGACCACCATCGAGCCCGCCTCGTAGCGGCCGCGATCATCGTACTGCACGCCGTCGAGGACGAGAATGGTCTCGATGCCCATATGCTCATGCAGCGGCACCCGCGCGCCGGGTTCATAGCGGAGGAGCGCGACGGAAGCGCCTTCGGGATCGCCAGCGAGGCGGCACATGTCCACACCCGGACGGAATGGCCCGAACGCGGCCTCCTTCCAGCCGCCGGCGATGAGGTTTGCGACCGACACCGGCTCAGCCACGAAGGGCTCCGACCACCTGGTCGGTCGATGCGGTCCAGCCGACGATCGCGCCCTGGGCGCGCACCATGGCAACGGTCGCTGCCTTGAACTCGGGGAAGTAGCTCTCGGTGGCGTCGACCGCGAGGACAACGTCGAAGCCGCGGTCGTTCGCCTCGCGCATCGTGGTCTGCACGCACACCTCCGTCGTCACGCCGGCGAAGACGAGTTGCCTGGTTCCGAGCCTCTTCAGGATATCGCCGAGTTCGGTCGCGTAGAATGCGCCCTTGCCGGGCTTCTCGATGACGGTCTCGGACGCGAGCGGCGCAAGGTCGTCGATGATGGCCGTGCCTGGCTCGCCGACGATGAGGAGCCGGCCCATCGGCCCCTCATCGCCGATCCGGAGCGAGGGGCTTCCGCGCTCGCGCTTCGATGGCGGGCAGTCCGACAGATCCGGCCTGTGGCATTCCATCGTGTGAATGACCGGCACGCCTGCCGCGCGGAAACCCGCGATGAGCCTGCCCACGGTCGGCACGATCGCCTGGAGGAGCGCGACGTTGTTGCCCAGGCTCTCGCCGAAGCCGCCGGGCTCGATGAAGTCGCGCTGCATGTCGATGACGATGAGCGCGGTCTTCGCCGGATCGAGGTCGATGTCGAAGGGGTCGGCGTGGATGACGGCCATACTCAGTGATGCCCTGCCATATGCTGCCCGATCACCATGACGTCTGCCTGGGCGCTGGGCGTCTCGTAGACGATCCTGCCTTCCGACATCACGAGAATCCGGTCGGACAGTTCCAGGATTTCGTCGAGATCCTCCGAGATGAGGAGGACGGCGGCGCCACGGTTCCGGGCTGCGACGATCTGCGAGCGGATGTCCGCCACGGCCGAGAAGTCGAGGCCGAAACAGGGGTTGGTGACGATCAGGAGTTCGACACCGCCGGTCAGTTCGCGGGCAAGGACCGCGCGCTGGACATTGCCGCCCGAAAGCGTCGAAATCGGCGCCGCGATCGACGCCGTCTTCACGCCGAAGCGCTGGACGAGTTCCCTGGCGTAGTTGCGGATCCGGCCCTGGCGGAGCCAGACGACCTTCTTCTCGCCGGCCTCGTCGAAGGTGCGGAAGGAGAGGTTCTCCGCCACCGACATCCGTGGCGCGCAGGCGTTCTTGAGCGGCTCCTCCGGGATGAACCGCACCTGGTGGGTGCGCGACTCGCCGCGCTTCCCGGAATACCTGGCGCCATCCACGCTGACCTTGCCGCGCTTGAGTACAAGCTGGCCGCCGAGCGCCTCGGCGAGTTCCTTCTGGCCGTTGCCCGAGACGCCGGCAATGCCGACGATCTCGCGCGAATGGACCGCAAGGGCCTCGATGTTGGTCGTCCTGAGGCCAGTCCGGTCGTCCACGACGAAGTCCTCGAGCCGCAGAACCGGCTTTGCCGGGTCCGGCTCGCCGACGCGCTCGGCGACCTTCTTCAGCGTCTTCTCGCCGATCATCATCGTCGCCATGTCGGAGCGCGAGAGATCGGCCGCCGTGCCGGTGCCGGTGAGCTTGCCCTTCCGCAGCACCGACACGTCCTCGCAGAAGGCTTCGACCTCGCGGAACTTGTGGGTGATCATCAGGATCGTCAGCTCGCCGCGGCCGGCCATGCCCTTGAGGAGGCCAAGCACCTCCTCCGCCTCGCCGGGCGTCAGCACCGAGGTCGGCTCGTCGAGGATAAGGAAGCGGCTGCGGAGGTAGAGCTGCTTGAGGATCTCGAGTTTCTGCTTCTGGCCGGCGGCGAGCTCCGAGACCGGCGTGTCGAGCGGCACACGGAACGGCATCCTGTCGAGGAACGCCACGAGCTCCTTACGCTCCTTGCCCCAGTCGATCACCGGCGGCACGTGCGGCCGCGAGATGACGAGGTTCTCCATCGCCGTCAGCGACGGGATGAGCGTGAAGTGCTGGTAGACCATGCCCAGGCCGCTCGTGTGCGCGTCCTTCGGCGTCCGGATCACCGTCTCCCTGTCGTTGATGATCAGCTGGCCGGACGTGGGCTGGTAGAAGCCCATGATGCATTTCACGAGCGTCGACTTGCCCGCGCCGTTCTCGCCGAGGAGCGCGTGTACCGTGCCGGCGCGCACCTTGATCGAGACGTCGTCGAGCGCGGCAAAGCCACCGAAGCGCTTCGTCATGCCGACCGTCTCGACCGAGAATGCGGCAACCTCTTCCTTCGCCGGCGGCGGCGCCGCCGTGGGGAAGTCGATCACCTGGGCAGCGCTCATGGCAGGCCCCGCACGAAGACTTCCGACGTCGCAACCGCGCCGAACACGCCGCCCTGCATCTTGATCATCTTGAGCGCCGCGAGATGGTTGCCGTAGTCGGTCGCCCCACAGCAATCCTCCAGCATCACGCATTCGAAGCCGCGGTCATTGGCCTCGCGCATCGTGGTGTGGACACAGACATCGGTGGTGATGCCGGTCAGCACGATGTTCTCGATGCCCTTCTGGCGGAGGATCAGTTCGAGGTCCGTGGCACAGAACGAACCCTTGCCGGGCTTGTCGATGATCGGCTCGCCGGGGAGGGGCGCAAGTTCCGGGATGATCTCCCAGCCCGGCTCGCCGCGCACGAGGATGAGCCCGTTGCCGGCCGGCGAGACGTCACCGATGCCGGCTCCGATCCGGCGCGAGCGCCAGCGCTTGTTGGCGGGGAGGTCGGCGAGGTCCGGCCGGTGGCCTTCGCGGGTGTGGATGATGTGGTAGCCGCCGTCGCGCATCGCGGCGAGGACCTTGCGTATCGGCTCGATCGGCGCCCGGACGAGCGACAGATCGTAGCCCATCGCATCGACATAGCCGCCCCTGCCGCAGAAATCGGTCTGCATGTCGATGATGATGAGGGCGGTGTTCTCCGGCCGGAGGTCGCCATTGTAGGGCCATGGATACGGCTCGGCGTCGATGTATGCCCCGACCGCTTCTTCGCTGTCCGCGGGGATTGTTGCGAGCTTCATGCGAGTGCTCCCCATTCTACGTTTGGCCGGTCCGCGGTAAGCATTGAGGCCTTGATTGCGCCACGCGGAATGCCTTGGCTTGAGGCGACGCCCGGCAGACTGAATCCATCGGAGCTACTGGAGGCCGCGTGGCGCGCGTTGTTCGAACGGAAATGCCGAATGGCGAGGAGGTCGTGATCATGTCGGCGGCCGACTATGACGACCTCGTTCGCCGCGTCGAGGAACATAGCCGCCGCGGCGCCGCCGACCACTCGTCCTCGTCTCCCTCGGGCACGGGTGTGCGAGGAGGCCCCGGTACATCTCGAAGAGACTGATGACTTCCCCTCTCCCCGCCGGGCGGGGAGAGGTCGGGTGAGAGGGGCTCTCCCCAAGGCAGCGCTCTGAGTCAGTTCGCGCCGTGGGAACCCTGCGAGCGGTCCCTGCGACCGATCGGATACGGATCGGTCTGTCTCTTGAGCGCGGCGACCTTGGCGGG